>JABIPV010000044.1 GCA_018699075.1 Kordiimonadaceae bacterium
CCCGCCACAGCCATAAGTGTGCCCGCATGAATGATGGTTACTTGTCTGTTTTCTTGCTCTTCTTGGCTATAACCAAGTGAAATACTACTGAAGAAAAAAATAGCCGCGATGATAATTTTGAACAAATCCGTCTCCCTTTTTTATTGTTATGATAATAATTAAGCAAAGCAGACTTTTAAGCAATGATTTTCTTCTGACATTTAACGACTATACCCCGTTAGTTCAACATAACCTTGACCTTCTATTATATCTTCTCCTCTTTGCCCGATTACATCTACGGCCCCTTCCCAATAACGTGGAATGGTATTAAGTTCTTGATTGTTGATCACAGGTTTGATGTTCAGGTTGATACCATGGTTAGGAATGCTTAGGCGCCACTGGGATGGATAACGTCCACCAAGAGGGCTTTCCCAATAATCTGTTACCTCTATAATTACATCTTCAGCCTTTAAGCTTGTCTTCTCACCTGTTGGACTGATTAAGCTTCCTGCGCTATAAGAATGTCGACTATTATCCATATTTCTGAGGTTATAAAACATCAAATCACTGCCGTCCGATAAATGAAGCGCATACCAATCCCATCCTTGCTGGTCGGAACTCAAGGCGCTGGTACCCCATTCACGGTCAAGCCATGTTAAACCTTCCACAGAGAAAGTTTCACCTGAAATTTCAATACTTCCCGTACTTTGAAGACGTGGAAGAGTATAATAATAGGTGGCATTCCCAATGGCTTCAGACTTACGGCTAAGACCTTGATCTCCATTTAATACGGGGGGCTTTACCTGTTTAAGGTCTAAATTTAATTTTATATCCCCTTCACTCGCCTTAATTACCCAACCATCTTCTGATTGCTCTAGCGACCAGTCCTCTAGCCAAACTCGTGTACCTTTTGTTCCTGCCAGTCTGCCATCGGCACGGGAATACCGATCAAAAAAGTGAAAATCTTCTTCTTCAACATCTGTCACAGCAAAATGAGCCGCAAAGGCCACGGGGGTTTTCCATCCTGACTTATTTTCTTCAATTTGTTTCTTATCTTCTGGTGCCAGTGCAAGGCGGAAAAATGTCAGTTCATAACCAAACCTTCTTCCCTCTGGTCCTTCTAAATTACCAGTGGAATACCACCATTCATGACGGTATCCGGGATGCGCACCGTGATCTTTCGGAAATGTAAATGGTTTAACAGTGGTTGCCCTTAAAAAACCAACCTCCGCAACATCGCGCAGTATATCCAACCGTCCAGAACTGACATTTTGTTGCGCATAAGCAACATTGCACAACATCACAATTAAAATTATAAAAATTCGCATTATGATTTATTCCTCCCTCAATGTTGAGACAGGTGCAGATTTTGTCGCATACCATGCAGGGTATATCGCCGCAATTAAGGCGGTCACAATGGCAATAGCAAGAGCAGAAAGCAATGTATCAATCGGTATAATCATATCTATTTGCCAACCAAACGCACGGCGATTGATAACATTAATCAGTAACCATCCACTAATCATACCAACAGGCAAAGCAAATAAACCTGCCAGCAATCCCATTGTCCCGCACTGAACGACAATTAATTTTGAAACTTGTGCCCGTGTCATCCCGAGTGCCCTTAGAATGGCAATTTCTTTTCCCCGTTCCAATGATAAGGCAAGCGCTGCCGCCAATACACCGACAAACGCCACAATCATCGCCAACCAATAAAGTACATTGGTAATGATAAAGGTTCGGTCAAATACTCTTAATGACATTTCTCTAATCTGTTTATTGGAACCAATAATTAGTGCTTGATATGGCGCGCCTACTGCATTGAGTTGATCAATCACGGCTACCTCGTCTGCATCTTCGCGAAGGTAAATACCCAATGAAGATATAACTTCATCTTGCCAATAGGTGATATACGCAGAACGATTAATGGTTATTGAACCTTGGTTCGCATTATAATCACGGTATATGCCAAGCACTTTAAATTCTCGGCTTCCTAACTTGGTCGGCAGTGTCAGACTATCACCAATGTTTAAACCAAAATTATAAGCATAAGGATCGGTAATTATGACACCTTCCCCCGCATTAAATGCCGGCCAAATTTCCGCAGGGTAACCCATTAAAAAATCATAGGCATTACCACCGTCAGGTGACATGTCAACCGCACGTAATTGTATCGAACCATTCTCTGTTTCGAGCTTTACCCCGCGCGCGCCACTATAATGGCTAACACCATTTACTTGAGAAAGTTTTGTGATCAGTTCAGGGTCAATCCCATTTAATGATAACCCGCCGCCACGGGCTGGTGCCGCTACATAAATATCTGAATGCAAAGAAGTGATCAGCCAATCTTCCACATTTTCACGAAAGCTGCCGATCATTACGCCCATGCCTACAATTTCAGCGACAGCAATGGTCAATGCTGCGATGGCAACACCTGTGCGACTTAATGACTTCAATATTCCCCGAACGGCAATTCGCCCAGGCAACCCAACCGCATAGCCCATGATAATTGTAAGTAAAGGTGTCATTAATTTGACAACCAACGGCGCCAGAAGTGCCGAACTGACAATAACCAAAAACAATGCAAAAAAGCCCGCTATCAAATTCACATCAGTAAATGTCAGTACCACCCCAGCAACTATAACCAGCAATCCCGCAGCAAGGGCAAGCCAGCCTAAAATATTATGAACACTTTCTTCAACAACGGACCTTACCAATGTTAACCTTGGTGGATAGGATACTGCTTCAATTGCGGGAACGACTACAGCGATTAATGTTGCTAATAAACCTGCAACAACACCCTTTAAAATAGTTGTTGCCGCTAAAGTAACTTCCCCACCTCTCACAGAATAATAATGATCGCTAAGATTTCCAGAAACCAAGCTTACGAGTTGTTCACCAAGGAATTTTCCCGTAAAAAGCCCAATCAACACACCAATTGTTGCAATCACTAATCCTTCAATAATAAGTGCTGCCACCAATTGTTCCCGTGTAACACCAAGGGCGCGCAGTACACCAATAATCGGCCTGCGTTGCAATACCATGAAGCTCATGCAGTTATAAATTAAAAACACACCAACCAGTAACGCAAATAAACTCATGGCTGTAAGGCTCGTATTAAATCCACTACTCATCTCTTGTAATGAATTATTACGCCTTTCTGCGTTTAAAAGTTGGACATCTGGCGGTAATTTAGCTTCTATGCTTGCTCGTAAATTATCCTCATCCCCTATCATAACATCAATTCGCGATAGCTTCCCAACCAGGCCTAACCATTCCTGGGCCACAGAAATATCGGTAATTAACACTCTATCAAGTCCGTTACTGCTTTCCTCATCCCCCATAAGCGAGAGCACAATACCCTGATGTTCTGCACCAAATACACGGGCTGTGAAAGGATCACCCGTTTTAAGTCCTAACCTAGCCGCAGACCGCCTCATCATTAATACACCGTTATCTTCGGTAAGAAGCGAAAAAACACCCCCTGCACCAGATGAACCACCAGAACCAGAGCCTTCTACTTGATAGTCACGAAAACTGGTTTCTGCAAATATATCAATACCCAGTAACTGATACGTCTCTCCTTCAATTCTAACGACACCCTCTACAATTGGGGCGATGGTGCGAATTCCACCTAGTCTTAGGTCAATATATACGCTTTCATCAAGCCCCGTTGCACCGCCAATGATTTGATGGGTAGCGTCCCCTGTTACCGCAGTTAAAGATGAATCAAAAGACTTACGGGCACTTTCATTGGCAATATCCACAGCGACGATCACAGCGATACCAACAGCCAGCCCAATAATAGCCAGCGCCAATTGTCCGGGGTGACGAAATAGATAACTTGATAATGCCTTTAAGATATTGCCCATTACTTAAAGCTTTCCGTTCTGTCCAAAAGCCTGCCATCCACTAGCTCAAAAACACGGTCACAGCGCCGCGCGGCATCAGCACTATGTGTCGCTAATAAAATTGTTCCCCCAATTGGTCGAACCAGCTTATCTAATAATTTCCAGACAATATCAGCCGTATAGTCATCAAGGTTTCCTGTTGGTTCGTCAGCAAGCACTACACAAGGTTGGTTGATAAGCGCACGGGCAATGGCAACACGCTGTTGTTCGCCCCCCGATAAGGTATCTGGATAGCTATCAATACGATCTTTTAAACCTACGGCATCAAGCATATCCTCACATTGTCGCATGCTATCTTTTTTTCCTAGTTCACAAAGCTCAAGCACAAGACGAAGATTTTCCCCTACATTGAGCGTAGGGATTAAATTAAAGAACTGATAGACGAAACCAATATTCTCTCTACGAAAAATTGTGCGCTCTCGGTCCTTCATTGATGTTATGGTCTTACCTTCAATCTGAACCTCACCACTATCTGGTATATCAATACCACTAATCAAATTTAAAAGTGTTGATTTACCTGATCCACTTCTGCCTAGCAACGCAACAGTTTCACCCTTTAAAATATCCACACTAACATCATGTAAAACTTGATGTTGCCGCCCACCTTCAAGATATCCTTTGCTAAGATTTTTGATGTGAATAGAAACAGTGTTTTTATCTGAAATCATAGAGTGAGAGCCCATGTGAGAATTAATATTACACGAGCATATTGAGGGCAGATCAGCTTGTCAAACAATGCTAATTTGCCCTCTTATAATTTTAAACTATGAAAAGTGTTTCTTGAAATATTATGAATTAATTGCTTGATTGATTGCTGACGGTATCAAATGATACGGATCAATATGCATACTACCATCTGCAATACCATCTTTGGTCACTGTAATTTTGTGAACATCGATGTAAAGAATGCCCTTTTCTTCTGATTTTTCCTTAATCACGCGGTTAAATTCAAGAATAGCTTCAATTGCTTCTGCACTACCATCAACATCTAACGTTGTTAGCGGCGCCGCAACACCACAATGAATAGGCTTAAGCCCAGCTTCCAGAGCCGCAGCGTAAGTAAAATCAAAATACCCTTCTGCAGTTTCTTTTGCCACATCAACAACAGGTTTTTTCATTTTTTTCGCTGCGACTGTAATACCGTCATTAACACGGGTATCAATCGTTCCTATGTTGAAAATAATTTCACTGCCCTTTGGAATTTCAGCAAGGTGTGATTTCACTGATGATTTATATTTTGCATGCGCATTACTTGCTAGGTGGAATGCTTTGATACCCGCCATCCATTTAACTTCAGAAATATAATCTTTACCGTCTTTGGTCACTGTATGTCCACGGTTAGCCAGTGTTAAACTTGGCCCCATAACATAAATTTTATCGGCTTTGTCATCCGACTTACGCTTAATATCTTTATTTAAATCATATAGCTTATTGAGCAAGTTTCTATACACATAACAATATTGCCATTTTCTAGGCTCATTCTCGATTGACTTCAACAAATCATCAGTTAGAAGCCCAAGCATTTCGGACGTCTTATCTTCATTACCCATAATATGATGCATTATCGCAAGATTTGATAAGCTAACCGGTCCATTTGGAAGAACCCCTAATGCTCTCTCGAACATCTCTATAGCTTTAGGAAAATTGCTCTTTTCGCCATATGTATTTGCCGCGTTATGAAGCGTTTCTAATCTATCAGGATTTATTATTAACGAGCTTTCAAAAGCTTTTACTGCGTTATTAAATTGTCCCGTTTCACGGTAGGCGTTACCTAGATTATTATGGGCCATCGATGTTGCAGGGTTAAGATTGATGCCTTTCTTATAATTGTCTATTGCTTCTTCATAATTCCCTTGTTCCTGAAAAATATTAGCCAAGTTAATATATGCATCAGAGAAGCGCGGTTCGATTTCGATAGATTTCTCTATTAATTTCTGTGCCTCTTCCTTTTGATCAAGTTGAAGAAGACATAAAGCTTTATCGTGATAAGCTCCTGGGAAACCAGGCCCCATTTTGATAAATATATCAAAATATTTTATAGCCGTTTCAAAATCGCCTTTATCTTTATATAATCCCGCTAAATTAAGAGTAACATGAGCATTATTTGGTTTAATTTTTTCTAAATTTTTTAAACAATTTAAAGCATTATCCAACTGGCCTATAACCCGATACAGGTTGCTCATATTAAATAATGTTCCAACGTGATTTGGATTATATTTAATTGCTTCAGCATAAGCTACGATGGCTTTGTCATATTGAGCCGTATCTTTATATGCATTGCCCAAGTTATAATGCGCTGTTGCTTTAAACGGATTTTCATTCGCTACCTTTATAAATAACGGGATAGCTTCAGCCATGTTTTGCTGTGAAGCCAAAGAAGCTGCAAGCAATTCGTATAATTCTGTTACATCAGGAAACCGATCAAGCAGCATTTTACAGCGCATTTCTACCTGACGAAATTCACCTTTTTTAAATGACTCATTCAATTCTTTAAGATCGTGTCTGAATAAACTATTCGGATTAATAGATTTTATTGCAGCGAGGGCATCAGTATTTTCAGGGTGTCTTCTGAGTACTGCCTCAAAATACCTCATTGCCTCGTCATTTTTTCCCTGTGCTATTGCTTGATTGCCCAGTTTCATCGCGTCTTTTATGGAAATAGAATCTTGGTTACTCATTTATCGTACTTCTCTATCAATATATATATTTATACAGACATATATAGTGGCTGTTTGATAAATGCAAACCACCATCAATAATTATTTCATAATTTAATCCTTAATTATGAACAAAACATACTATTTAGAAGTTTTAATTAAGAGGTTGCAAATAATCTATCGTCTGGAATTACCCTATTTTTAGTAATTGAAATCACATTTATTTTCGTGCTTTCATCGTGGTCATAAAAGCACCAATAGTCATAATAAGAAGACCAATAATAAATACAAACCCGCCCCAACTGAACTCATTGATATTCATGAATAAATCCGCTGCAAAGTTTTTAAGTGGATCTGTAGCCTTACCAACTATATCTCCTAACATTCCACCACTATCATCACTTCCACCGCCCATATTTTTAAGAGCAGGCCATAACATCACTACCCAAACTGCAAGTGCAGAAGCAAATGTAAACACTTCTTTTTTAAGAATAATCAACACAGGTGCCGTAGCCGCTAATATAGCGACAATAATTGCTGAAGTATTATCAAGACGGTAATAACTAATATCACCGACTACCGGAAGACTAGCAAGCGGTAAAAACACACCGACAATAAATAGTAGCGCACCTAAGCAAGTTAATTGATGAATTTTATCATTTGGCATTTAATTTCCCTTTTATATTTTTACGTCCCCTAAGTGATCATAATAATAAAAATAGAATTAATGCAAGCTGAAATTTACGTGACAGGTGACAAAGCAATTTCAACGCGTCGGTTGATTGATTTTCCTTGTTCGCTATTATTATCAGCAATTGCATAATCTTCACCAAGCCCTTTGATGATTATACGCTCTGCAATTATACCACCATCCTTAAGTACTGTTGCAACTGATTGCGCCCTTCTTTCTGAAAGAGCCTGATTATATTCATTAGAACCGCTGGAATCTGTGTGACCTAGCACATCTACATAGGTTTTATCATATTCTGTTAAAACCAATCCAACAGAAATTAAGACATCCTCAAAATCAGGGTTTACGGCCGCACTATTACTCGCAAAAGTAATATTTCCCGGCATATTAAGAATAATATTATCACCATCCCTAACCACTTGAACACCTGAATTTTGTAATTGCTCTCTTAATTTTGCTTCCTGGCGGTCCATATAAAATCCGACCCCTCCACCGGCAAGAGCACCAATACCTGCGCCAATTAACATTGATTTACGCTTATTATCCCCACCTATGATAGCGCCGCCAATGGCGCCCATAGCCGCACCAATACTTGCCGCTACCGCAGTATTAGATGATTTACGTTCCCCTGTATAAGGATCAGTTGAACAGGCAGAAACAATCATTGTTGTTGATAAAATCAGTGCCAAAGTTTTCGTGCTAAAATGTTTCATTATTATCTCCATAATTTTCCAAATTCTTATACCAAGAATTATATTAATAATCTAACAATTTAAGTAAAAATTATAACTATTATTCAGGGATGACTTCATAAAGGAAATAAACAAAATTTAATAAATAAAAAGGCCCGTGCACTGGCACGGGCCTTTTAAAATCTATATAGCGTCTTTTAACGTTTAGAGAACTGGAAGCTTCTACGCGCTTTTGCTTTACCGTATTTCTTACGTTCCACAACACGTGCATCACGTGTTAAGAAGCCAGCAGCTTTAATAGCTGGACGAAGTTCTGGTTCAAAGTTTGTAAGAGCTTTACTCACACCGTGACGAACTGCACCGGCTTGACCGGAAAGTCCACCACCAGCAACTGTAGCAACAACATCGTATTGACCAACGCGGCCGGCAACTTCAAATGCCTGTGCGATAACCATACGAAGTGTCGGACGTGCAAAATAAATTGCTTCTTCACGACCGTTTACAGTGATTTTACCTTTACCAGGCTTAATCCAAACACGTGCAACCGCATCTTTACGTTTACCCGTTGCATAGGCACGGCCTTGTGCGTCTAATTTTTGCACATAAACAATTGCGCTATTTTCTTCACCTTCAACTACAACTGCTTCTTCAGGAGCAGCAGCAGTCGCTTTAGCAACAACGGCTTCAGCTGTGACCTCTTTTAGGTCTTCTAGTGTTTTCTTATCTTCAGCCATTTTGAGAATCCCTTGAGTTCTTTTCATTCATAGCAGCAACATCAAGTACTTCAGGCTGTTGAGCGTCATGTGTATGTTCTGATCCGGCAAAAACACGAAGGTTTTTAAGTTGTTCACGACCAAGTGGACCATTATGAAGCATGCGTTTCACAGCTTTCATAACAACGCGTTCTGGGTGTTCACCTTCAAGTATGTCACGTGCTGTACGGTCTTTAATGCCGCCAGGATGACCTGTATGCCAGTAATAAATTTTGTCGTCTAATTTTTTGCCGCTAAGTTTTACTTTTTCGGCGTTAATTACGATGATATTGTCGCCACAATCCATTGAAGGTGTAAACATTGGTTTATGCTTACCTTTAAGGTATGTTGCAATGATAGACGCCATACGACCAAGGATGAGACCATCCGCGTCAATGATGTACCATTTTTTTTCAATATCTGCGGGTTTTGCAGAATAGGTTTTCATTTGATTTAATCCA
>JABIPV010000162.1 GCA_018699075.1 Kordiimonadaceae bacterium
CAAGAGCAGCCGTTGAAACTTTGGCTATTATTGCTTACCATCAACCCGTTACCCGTGCCGAAATAGAAGAAATTCGCGGCGTCGGCGTTAGCAAAGGAACGCTTGACGTGTTGATGGAAGCCACGTGGGTAAGGCCAGTAGGTCGCCGAAGAACACCAGGCAGGCCAATGACTTACGGAACATCCGAAGATTTTCTTGTACACTTTGGATTAAATAGTGTAAAAGATTTACCAGGTCTTTCGGAACTTAAAGCCGCAGGTTTTCTTGATAATGTGAACACAGCAAGATTAAACCTTTTAAGCGATGATAAACCTGAAGAAGAGCAACCCGACCTGCCGATGGATGATGATGAAAGCAGTTCTGCGGAGCAGGTAATCTCTTAAAAATAAATTTTCTGTTGATTTCCTCCCCCAGATCGTCGATCTTCTGCGTGAAAAATGCCTCTTTTTATAGGAGGGTAATAGTTTTTTTGGAGAATAAATATGAGTCCAAGTATTATACAAATCGTCATCGTTGTCGTCTTACTAATTTTATTGTTTGGCCGAGGTAAAATTTCCGGTCTTATGGGTGATGTAGCCCAGGGGATTAAAAGTTTTAAAAAAGGTATAGCTGAAGACGAGCCAGCACCTGCAAAAGAAGAACCTCAAACTATAGAACAAAAGTCTGATTCTGTTGTTACGGAAGAAAAAAAAGAAACTTCAGATAAAGCTGAATAAGCTTATATCACCTTTTCATTATTGTAATTTAGGTCAAAACATAAATGTTTGATATCGGTGCACCAGAATTATTTATCGTTGCGGTACTTGCCATTATTGTGGTGGGACCAAAGGATCTGCCCAAACTTATTCGTTCCGTAATGGGAATGGTGAAAAAAGTACGTGAAATGGGCAGTGAATTTCAGCAAGGCGTTAAGAAAATGGCCGATGAAGTTGAACTTGATGCCATTACGCGCAAGCTTAACGAAGCAGGTAATATTTCACTTGATGATGTCAAAACGGATTCTGCGTCCGATGTTAATCCTTCTGCTGAATTTTCTGATTATGATGAATTTGATTATGATGAATATGATTACGACAACGGCAGTTACAATCCACCGGACATAAAAGAAGAAGAAAAACCGGAAGAAGGTGTTGATAGTGTTGCGAGTGAAGAAACTCCAGAAACTCCAAAAACTCCAAAAACTACAGAAACAGCTGATGAAACAGTTTCAGAAGAAGCAGTAGTGGAGACACCTGAAGTCGAAGTAGCCGCTGAAAAGCCTACTAAAAAAGTAAAGAGTAAATCTGATGTCTGATCAGGAAACAACTGATACCCCAGAAGAAGAAATCGAAGAAAGTTCAGCACCTTTACTTGATCATTTAATTGAACTTAGATCGCGCCTTATTTGGAGCGTTGCCTACATCATTGTTGCGTTTGGTGTTTGTTTGGTTTTTGCCGATCCAATATATAATTTTCTGGCTCAGCCATTCGTTGATGTCGCCATTGCAAACGGTAAAGAACCAACAATGATTTTTACCGGACTTCAAGATAAGTTTTTCGTCAATATCAGGCTCAGTTTTTATGTGGCTCTTTGTGTGACGTTCCCGATGGTTGCTATGCAAATCTGGAAATTTGTTGCACCGGGTCTTTATAATAATGAACGACGTGCATTTTTACCATTTTTGCTAGCGACACCGATTTTATTTACCCTTGGTGCGGCTATGGCCTATTACATTGTAATCCCGCGTGCATGGGGTTTCTTTATGTCATTCGAAGTGGGTGTGGCGACAGAAATGGCGGGGGCTTTAAAGGATGAAGCCGCTCTGCAAATTCAGTCATTACCGGCGGTTAAAGAATATTTAGGCTTAACCATATTATTAATGTTTGCTTTTGCACTTAGTTTCCAACTGCCCGTGCTATTATTATTGTTGGCCAAGGTTGGGTTCGTGACGGCAGATGGCCTTGCAGGCAAAAGAAAATATGCCATCGTTGGTGCTTTCGTTTTTGCCATGTTCATGACGCCGCCTGATCCGTTAAGTCAGGTCTTACTCGCTCTTCCTATTATAGTGCTTTACGAAATTTCAATATTGATAATACGATTAACCACCAAAGAACCAGAAGAAGTAGATGTTTGATTTAAAAGCAATTCGAGAAAATCCTGATCATTATGATAACGCGTGGGCCCGCCGTGGTATGGAGCCGCAATCAGCGATCTTGCTTGAAATGGATGCAGAGCTACGCGCGATGCAAACAGAGCTTCAAACTTGCCAGTCGCGCCGTAACGATGCTTCAAAATCCATCGGTATTGCTAAATCAAAAGGCGAAGATGCAACGGAGTTTTTCAAAGTTGTTGGTGAATTAAAAGCACAAATGGGCACATTAGAAGAAGATGTGCGCACCTTAACCGATAAATTAAACGCCGCCCTTTCAAGAATTGATAATATTCCGGATGCTGATGTGCCGGACGGAAAAAGCGAAGATGATAACGTTGAAATTCGCAAATGGGGCGACATTCCTACCTTCGATTTTGAAGCAAAACAACATTTTGACCTTGGTGAAGATCTGGGACAAATGGATTTTGAAGGTGCGGCAAAAATGTCTGGCGCGCGTTTCGTAATATTGCGCTCTGATCTTGCCAAGCTTGAGAGGGCATTATCAACATTTATGCTCAATATGCATACGACGGAATTTGGCTACGAAGAAGTATCCGTGCCTTTATTGGTGCGTGATCAAGCGTTATTTGGCACCAGCCAATTACCGAAATTTGAAGAAGACCTGTTTAAAACCACATCTGATCATTATTTAATCCCAACCGGTGAAGTGCCGCTGACTAATTTAGTGCGTGAAAGCATCACCGAAGAAGACAAATTACCGCTACGATTTACATGTTTAAGCAGCTGTTACCGTTCAGAAGCAGGTTCCGCCGGGCGTGATACCCGTGGCATGATCCGCCTACATCAATTTCAAAAAGTTGAAATGGTCAGCATCACGACCCCTGAACAATCAAATGATGAACTTGAACGCATGACCGCAATTGCGGAAGAAGTTTTAAAACGTCTTAAATTACCGTACCGCGCCGTAAAACTCTGCACAGGCGATATGGGATTTGCAGCTCATAAAACTTATGATCTTGAAGTATGGCTTCCTGGTCAAGACAGTTACCGTGAAATTTCAAGTTGTTCAAATACAGGTGATTTCCAAGCCCGCAGAATGAAAGCGCGCTACCGTCCAAATGATGATAAGAAAACAAAATTTGTTCATACATTAAACGGATCCGGCCTTGCCGTGGGCCGCACTTTGGTTGCCGTTCTTGAAAACTATCAACAGGCCGACGGGTCGATTATTGTTCCCGATGTGTTACGTCCATATATGGGAGGACAAGAGGTCATCAAAGCCTCTTAATTTTATGCCCGGGGATCTATCAAACAAAAAAAGCCAGCTTCTTGATAAATTAAGGAAACAAGGCATTACGGATGAAGCTGTGCTTGAAGTTATATCTGAAATCCCGCGTGAAGATTTTATTGCCGGTTATTTGCGTAATCAAGCCTATGAAAATGCGGCACTTCCCATTGAAAGCGAACAAACCATAAGCCAGCCTTATATCGTCGCCTATATGACACAGGAACTCCGGGTAAATAAAACCCATAAAGTGCTCGAAATTGGAACAGGGTCCGGCTATCAGGCCGTGGTCCTTGCTAAACTCTGTAAGCGATTATTCACCATTGAACGCCATAGACCCCTATATAAAGGCGCGGAAGAGATTTTTAAAAAACTGCGCTTGTTTAATATCACCACTTTATTTGGCAACGGAATGAAGGGCTGGAAAGAACAGCAACCCTTTGACCGCATCATGGTCACCGCCGCCGGTGAAGAAATTCCCGATGAACTTCTGTATCAATTAAAAGACGGCGGTATCATGATTATTCCGGTAGGTGCCCAAGAAGAAACCCAGCACATTGTACGAATTACGAGAAAAGGTGATGACTTTGATGTCAAAACTTTACTTCCAGTAAAATTCGTTCCTTTGTTATCGGGTATTGTGCATTCCTCCTAATGCCTGCTATAATTTTATTATGAATAGGTTATTTAAAAATATCAGTTGTTTTATTTTCTTTCTGGCTCTTGCGGGATGTTCCGTGGGCTATGACAGCGAAGGACCGTTTCCCTATTCCCATGTAAATAAAAAGCCGCCTCCACAAACCGTGCAAAAAACAACACCAACCCCTGCCGTTAGAAACCGACCTGCTGCACCTATCCCTGCAAATGTATCCAGCGTGAAAGTCGCCAAGGGCGATACAGTTTATGCCATTTCGCGCCGTTACGGTGTTGATGTTCGTTCAATCATTAATATGAATAGTTTGCGTGCGCCCTATTATTTAAACACTGGCCAAACCTTAAAATTGGCATCTGGCAGTACTTACCGCGTTAAAAAGGGTGATACCTTATATGCTGTATCCCGTTCAAGCGGCATTTTGGTTAGCGAACTGGTGCGCGTTAATGGATTGAAACAACCTTACGCTTTACGGGTCGGGCAAACATTAAAATTACCGGGAACTTCACCAAAACGCGCTAAACCTGTTGCCATCGCCGCCGCACCACAGGTCAGTGGTAAGGGCTTTATGTGGCCGATCAAAGGAAGATTACTTTCAAGTTATGGCCCCAAGCAAGCGGGTTACCATAATGATGGCGTCAATATCTCGGCAGCCATCGGCAGTTCTGTTGTCGCTTCGGAAAGTGGTGTGGTGGTCCATGCCAGCAATAAATTAAAGGGCTATGGTAATTTGATCCTGATAAAGCATCAAAACGGCTGGGTCACGGCCTATGCCCATAATAACAAACTACTGGTCAAAAAAGGCCAACAAGTCACCCGCGGTCAAGTGGTCGCCCAAGTAGGCCAAACCGGCCGCGTAACAAGACCTCAACTTCACTTCGAAATGCGCAAAGGATCACGGGCCGTTAATCCTGCATTATATTTGAAGGGTTAAGGGGCTATTCGGTTAAACTCCTTTTCAATTGGAGTGACTTACTCCCTCGGCCTATTAAAGGCCTTCGAAAAATATAGACCATTTAAGAACATTTTATTTGCGCCATAAAAATAGGCCCTGAAATTTGGGTTGTCAGCGAAAAGGATTACGCTGCCTTGTCCCACTCTTTCGGCGATGGCCATGGCTTTTCCGGCTAGTTTTGCTTGGTTATCGGCAGAAGCAAAACCAGACGCAAGTGCGTTTTCAGGGATTTCGACGATGGTCGCGTAAGGGTTCTTTGGTTTATCAAAGGCGATTAATGTATCGCGGTGGGTATAAACCTCACGGTTTACATAACCAAAGCCGATCGGGTGAGTTATATCGAGGTCGCCTTGCATGATCGCGCCGCCGACGATGTTTTCCACTTCGTTGGGAATTTTGTCTGCGTAATCTTGACGCTCAAGCGGAAATTCTTCTTTTTCGTCTTTAATATTCAGCAACACTTCACCTGCCCATTTTGCTCCTTGGCGGTGGGCAATCACGGTACCGCCACTGCGAACCCAACTTTTCATTTTGCGGTTTAAGGCCTCATTCTTGGCATTATAATCACCGCCAACAAAAATGATGTGGGTATAATCCGTAAGGTCCAGTTTTTGAAGGTTACGTTTATCATAAAGGGTCACAGGAATTTTCATTCGGTAATCAAGCAAATGCCAAACTTCACCTGCGTCATAAGCCCGCGTACCTTCACCCACCATCAATAGGATATTTGGCTTTTCAATCACTTTGAAATTATTGCTGCCCAGATCCATCCCGGCGCTTGGCGTGCGGCCTGATCCGACCGTGTGAATTTTGATACCGTCTTCGGCGGCAATGGTTGCCATGATTTTGGAAAGATCACCATGAACAAAACCCCCTTGCCAGCCAACAGGCACCATAATGCTGCCCGGTGCCATCTCAACAGTACCATTCGGTGTTTCAATGCTGAATGGCATGGTCGCGACCTTTGGTTTTGCACCCGCTTGTAGTAGGCGGTTTAAGGCGCGCGGCGCGTAATATTCGTTCCATTCAAACAAATAAGCCACGGTGGCTTTTTCCGGTGCGGGTTGGGACATAAACATCGGTGTTACAATATCACCGGCGCTTGATACTTCCCGCGCCCCCACGGCAGCATAATCCATGCCGAATGTCAGCGGCATGGTGAAGCCGGACACATCATAAAATGTATTATTGTCAAAAGTGGTGATTTTTTCGAAGATGCCTTTAATCAAGGTATATTGCTTTTGGCCTGTCTTGACCATGTAGCTCTCACCCGCTTTATAGGTTTTGCCTTCGACGGTCACATCACTATCCATGATATTAACATCGATTTTATGACGGTTCAGTAGATCACGGAAATGATAATTTCTGGCGTTATCTTTCGGCGCAGCAAAAATATAGCCCTTAACATCATCCTTAGACGCAATGTTCAGGGCGTCGCGGTAAAATCTTTTTTGATAATCAAGCAACCTTGGGCGCAGTTCTAACCCCGCACGGACAATCGAAAGGCTCATGTTTAAATATGTTCTGATATTATCACGGAATGATAGAACACCATGAACCGTGTCTACTTCACCAAGGGTTCTGGCTTGTTCCAACAACAGACCAATACCCGCATTCATATGGGGATATGTGGCGCCCTTACCGATATAGAAGTTATCATATCCTTCTTCGCTAAAATAAAGTCGTGCTTCACTGTCCATAAATTCGCGCGGACGGTCGGTCACCTCTTCGAGCAGTTCCATGGATTCAGTTGGAATATAAGGATATGTGCGATCAGGTGCCCCCGGCGGAATATAAAAAGTACTGTTGGTGCCCATTTCATGATGATCGGTGCTGATATTTGGCTTCCATTCATGGAATTTCTTTACCCATCCTTGTGGTCCGGGGTGCTGCTGGAGTAGCCATTGACGATTAAGATCAAACCAATAATGGTTGGTGCGACCACCAGGCCAAAATGTATTATGATTACGTCCGTTTGGATCAGTGATCGATACATTTGATCCATGCATATGGTTCCATGCAGACTGGCGGGCGTTGCCGTCTGGATTAAAAATGGCGATGATCAATATTACACTATTTTTCAAGGTTTCATCAATATAATCGCCCTGCGCCGCAGCTAAGTAATAAGCAACTGCCATTGAACTATCGGTGGAGCTAACTTCTGCACCATGAACTCCGTAATTAAGCCACGTCACGACAGGCATATCATCGGTGACTTCCTGCGTTGAGTTTGGGTCACTCAAGGCCACATGGGCGGCTTTAATCTGATCAATTCGGGCCATGTTTTCTGGCGAAGATATGGTCAACATTAAAATATCGCGCCCTTCATGGGTTTTTGCGATGGTTTCCACATATACACGGTCTGATTTTTCGGCCACAGTACGCATATATTTAAGCAGAAGGTCATGACGGGCAACACGGTGACCAAGTGGATGACCTATAATGCTTTCTGGTGTCGGGATTAACGGATCATAACTAACATTATCAGGGTAAAAACTTCGCCCGCGCACATCTTGTGCATATGTGGACAGTGCTAGCGTTGATAAAATCAAGCTCGTCATAAGCAATATAAAGGTTTTCATGAAACTCTCCCGCGCAAATTTATTTTGATTGATTTAACCCTATTCAAACTTAAGCAAACAAGCAAGAGATGTAGATTTATTATATAAAATATTCCTTCATCTTTTATTCTAGATAAGACATAGTGTAAAAAATCTCAGAATATTTGAAATACCTAGAGAGTAATTTATAATGAAGTCATTACCAGAATTTAAAGACGTTCTATCTGCGGCAGAAAAAATAGCAGGATATGCGTTTGAAACACCTCTTTTAATAGCGCAGGATTTATCCGAAAAACTTGATGCGGAAATTTATATTAAGCCGGAATGTTTGCAGCGGGTTGGGGCGTTTAAATTTCGCGGTGCTTTTAACCGTCTTAGTCGCCTTACGGCTGAAGAAAGAAAACGTGGCGTTGTCGCTTATTCGTCTGGCAATCATGCCCAAGGGGTGGCGGCATCTGCTCAAATATTAGGTATGGATGCGGTTATTGTTATGCCAACCGATTCCCCCCAAATGAAATTACAAAACACCAAAGATTATGGTGCAGAGGTCATAACCTATGACCGTGAAACTGAAAGCCGTGAAGATATAGCAGATAAAATATCCGAGGAACGTGGCTGTATCGTTGTTCCATCGTTTGAAGATTTTTATATTATTTCTGGACAAGGGACGGTCGCACTTGAAGCTTTAAGTCAGGCAGAAGAAAAAGGGGTTAAGCTGGATTTATTCATGACGCCTATTGGCGGTGGGGGATTAATTTCCGGCTGCTCACTCGCGGTAAAAGGATTAAGCCCCAAGACCGAAATATACGGCGTAGAGCCGGAAGGTTTTAATGATGTTCAGCGTTCACTGGAAAGTGGAGAAATTAAAAGCAATCAAACAGCGACAGGATCAATTTGTGATGCGATTTTGACGTTTCACCCTGAACCTATGACCTTTAAAATTATGAGCGATAATCTTTCGGGCGTACTTACGGTGAGTGACCAAGAAGTATTGGTTGCGATGAAGTATGCGTGGGAAAAATTAAAACTTGTCGTCGAGCCTGGCGCATGTGTGGCACTTGCGGCTGTTCTTCATGGCAAGATTGATGTTAAAGGTAAAAAGGTTTGTTTGGTTCTTAGCGGTGGTAATGTAGACGAGCAAACATTTAAAAATGCATTGGATACATAATGTCTGAATTTGAAAGAATAGCAAACGGCGGGGGCAAGTTGTATCCTTATAATGGTATATGGCCAAAAATTGCTGATGATTGTTTTATTGCGCCTGGGGCACGGATTATTGGTGATGTGGTCATTGGCGCTGGCAGCAGTATCTGGTTCAACTGTGTGCTAAGAGGCGATGTTGGCAAAATCAGAATAGGTAAGAACACCAATATCCAGGATGGCTCGGTAATTCATGTGGATAGTGGCGGTTTTGATACCACTCTTGGCGATAATGTTCTTGTTGGCCATATGGTAATGATCCACGGTTCGACAATAGAAGATTATGGTTTTGTAGGTTTAAATGCTACGACCATGGATGGCTCATATATTGAAAAGAATGGAATGCTCGCCGCGGGGTCACTCTTGAGCCCAGGAAAGCGTATCGGCACACAAGAATTATGGATGGGTCGTCCGGCTAGATTTTCAAAAAACATCGATGATGAAATGAAAACGAAGTTAGAAAAAGTCCCAAAAGGATATTCAATACTCGCCCAGGAATATCTGAAAGAACATTCATAATTAGTTTTCTCATTGCTTTAAGAGTTAATCTATTTAAACTCATCAAAAAAATAAAATATGTGGGAGTGATTAATGGAAGCTACGTTATCGTCGTTGGCAGACCAATTGTATGAAGTTGTATGGCAAATTGTTATGCCTACCTTATTATTAGGTACGGGTGTATATTTAACTGTTGGCCTTAAACTTATGCCCATCAGACGACTGAAAGCAGGCTTTAAGCTACTGTTCAGTAAAACAGCGAATACCCATACGGAAGCGCATGACGGTATTACACCGATGCAATCATTAATGACCGCATTATCAGGAACCATTGGCGCCGGAAATATTATCGGTGTGGCATCGGCCATCTTAATCGGCGGGCCGGGGGCTATATTTTGGATGTGGATGACGGCCCTTTGCGGAATGGCAACTAAATATGCTGAAGCTTTAATGGCCGTGAAATACAGGACACGAAGTGAAGACGGCTTTCTTATTGGCGGGCCTATGTATTATATTAAAATCGGTCTTGAGAAAAAATGGTGGTTTCTCGGAACCGCATATGCAGGAATGATGGTCATTGCCGGTCTTGCTACAGGACATATGGTTCAAGCAAATGCCATGGCAGTTGTGTTTGAAGAAAATTTTGGTGTGGAGAGACTTTATAGCGGTATTATCCTGAGTATTCTGGTTTTTGTTGTTATTATAGGCGGTCTTAAATCCATCGCGAAAATGGCTGAAATTACGATACCCACTATGACTATTTTATATCTTTTATGCGGAACCGTTATTCTTGTCTTAAATATTGAGGCTATTCCGACGGCGTTCGGGCTTATTTTTGACGGCGCATTTTCCGGTACTTCTGCGGTGGGGGGATTTGCAGGAGCAGGTATTGCCGCGGCGATTTCACAAGGAGTATCACGCGGGCTTTATTCCAACGAAGCCGGAACAGGTAGTGCTGCGATTGCACATGCATCTTCAGAAGTACAGGACCCGATAAAGCAAGGCGAAATTGCCATGCTCGGCACGGTAATTGATACGATCATCGTCTGTACATTTACGGCCTTGATTATTTTAACCGTTCAAATTGATATTGGCGGCGTCATTCAAAGCACATGGATGTTTGGTGATGATGGTAACCAAGGGGCCGTCTTAACATCTCAAGCTTTCGCCGCGGCACTTCCCGGCGGTGGATATGTGGTAATATTTGGCCAAATTGTTTTCTCTTTTACAACAATTATCGCCTGGAGCCTTTATGTGGAACGCGCGGGTGTTTTCTTAAGCAATGAAAAATATAAAATGATTTTCAGAATTTTAAGTGTGGCTTTTGTTTTTGCGGGCTGCGTTGGTGAATTTTCAACCATATGGGCATTCGGCCTTGCGACATTAGGCATTCTGGCAGCGCCAAATTTGATTGCATTACTGATTAAAAGCAAAGAAATTTTTGCCATGACAAAAGAAGCACAAGCAAATAGATTAGAATTAGAAAAACAAAGTGAAGAATAAAATACGGAAATAGGGATAATTATATGGCGATCAGTCAAAAACATGAAATGACAAGTCACTGGAAATCAAAGACAGGGTTTTTATTTGCCGCCGTCGGTGGGGCCATTGGCCTAGGTAATATTTGGCGTTTCCCCTTTGAAGCGGGGCAAAACGGTGGTGCTGCTTTTGTCATTATTTACGTGGCCTTTGTGATTATCATTGGCTTTCCTCTTTTAAGCGCAGAAACAATGCTTGGGCGTTACGGTAAACAAGGCGCCGTGACAAACTTTGGTCATGTTGCATCAATGGAAGGAAAGTCGCAGAATTGGAAATATATCGGCTGGTTCATTGCGTCATCTTCATTTATTTTATGTTCTTATTACAGCGTTATTGCCGGCACAACCGCGGCATATGCTGTTGAAGCAGTGATGGGAAGCTTTAAAGATATTACCCCTGATGGCGCCGTAGAATTATACGCTAGTTATTCTGAAAGCCCTTTAAAATTAACATTTTGGCATGCTTTTTTCATGGGAATTTGTGCGATAACATTATCTCGTCAATTAAATGATGGTATTGAAAAACTCACATCTATTGCCATGCCAGTCTTCTTTGCGCTTCTAATCGCGCTTATTATTATGGCCGCGGTCATTGGTGATTTTTCTGCTGGAGCGGCTTTTCTTTTTGAACCTGATTTTTCTAAAGTAAATGTTGAAATGGTAATTAGCGCTCTCGGCCAAGCATTCTTTTCTATTGGTGTGGCACTTGGTATTATGCTCACCTTTGGTGCATATCTACCCGAAGATACATCAATCGTTAAATCTGCATTTATCATATGTATTGCAGATACGATGGTTGCTGTTTTTGCAGGGCTTACGATCTTTCCAATTGTTTTTGGTTTTGGTATGGAGCCGAATGTGGGGCCGGCACTGGTGTTTAACACAATGACGGTAGCCTTTGGCCAATTAGAATATGGTGGCATTATAGCCACTGGTTTCTTCAGTCTTCTTGCTATTGCAGGCTTTACCACACTGCTTGCATTGATGGAACAAATGGTAAGTTATTTAAATAAATTTTATGAGATGAAACGGTCAAAAGCAGCAAATATGGTCACAGGGGCGGTTTTCGTCGTTGGCATGCTTTCTGTGTTTTCAACAAATATTCTCGCCAGTGTTCAGGTGGCAGGAATGAATTTAATGGATACATTCGATTGGTGGATTAATCAAGTTGGGTTGCCGCTTGGCGGATTGTTCACGGCTGTTTTCGCTGGCTGGGTCTTAAGCAAACAAAGTTTCATCAAAGGATTTGGTGAAAAAGAAAAACATGTTGGCCTGTTATATGTACTCATTCGTTATTTCTGCCCTGTGGCGATTTTAATTGTCTTTGTTTCACAATTTGTAAGTTAAACACAAAAGGATAAAATAATGGTAGCAAGCACCAATCATGAAATGACCAACCATTGGAAATCGCAGACAGGTTTTTTGCTTGCAGCCATTGGCGGCGCTATAGGACTTGGTAATATTTGGCGTTTTCCTTTTGAGGCAGGGCAAAATGGCGGTGCGGCATTTGTTATTATTTATTTTGCCTTTATTTTGATCATTGGATATCCGCTTTTAAGTGCAGAAACAATGTTGGGTAGGTACGGAAAACAAGGCGCCGTAACGCTCTTTGGTCATGTTGCAAAAATAGAAGGTAAATCAAGCAACTGGAAATATATCGGCTGGTTCATTGCATCATCCGCATTTATCACCTGTTCATATTATAGTGTGATTGCCGGAACGACAGGGGCTTATGCATATGAAGCGATAAGCGGTGGTCTAACGGCAATTACTCCCGAAAAAGCGGTGGAGCTATATGATAGTTATCAAACCAGCCCCATAAAACTGGCTTTATGGCATGGCATATTTATGATAATTTGCGCCGTAATATTATCTCAAGATTTGAATAATGGTGTCGAAAAACTTACCACAATTGCTATGCCGATCTTTTTTGCATTGTTATTATCGTTGATTATTATGGCGGCTGTCATTGGCGATTTTGCGGCGGGTGTTAACTTCCTATTTGCGCCTGATTTTTCCAAAGTTACGGTTGACGTGGTGATCAGTGCATTGGGGCAGGCTTTTTTTTCCATTAGTATTGCTCTGGGTATCATGCTTACTTTTGGAGCTTATTTACCTCAGGATATATCCATAACTAAATCAACCTTTATCATTTGCTTGGCGGATACCATGGTTGCCTTACTTGCGGGGCTCTGTATTTTTCCGATTGTATTTGGCTTCGGTATGGAACCTAATGTGGGTACGGGTCTAGTCTTTAACACCATGACTGTTGCATTTGGTCAACTTGAATACGGTAATGTTGTTGCACTGGCCTTTTTCGCACTTCTTTCTATCGCAGGTGTCACTAGCTTGATAGCAATGATGGAAACATTGGTAAGTTATCTTAATAAGTTCCGTGGTATGTCGCGCCAAAAGGCGGCAATCACTGTTAGCGGAGCAATTTTTGTCGTTGGTCTTTTGTCGGCTTTTTCCTCAAATGTACTTTCATCTGTGACAATTATGGGCATGACATTCTTAACTTTCTTCGATTGGTGGGTTAATCAAATTGGCTTACCTGTTGGTGGGTTATTAATGGCAATTTTTGTTGGCTGGGTGATTAAGAAAGAAAGTGTTTTTGCGGCATATGGTGTAAATGAAAAAGGAATAGATAAGATATATTTCCTAATTCGTTATTTTTGCCCAATAGCTGTTTTTGTCATCTTTGTGTCACAGTTTTTATAAATATATACTTTTTCAGCTTTCTATTGCAGAATCCTGTTCCTGTAACGGTAATTTACTGTTATTAGATGCTGAAAATAAGTTACTTTAATAAAAATGACGAGACAGAAGATGGATTCTGAATTTTACAGAATAAAAAGATTACCCCCTTATGTATTTGCTGAAGTGAACGCCTTAAAAGCAAAAGCACGAGCGGCGGGCGATGACATCATTGATTTCGGAATGGGTAATCCGGACCTTATGCCGCCGCAACATGTAATGGATAAGGTAACCGAAACCATGAAAGACCCGAAAGCGCATCGCTATTCGGTCTCCAAAGGTATTCACGGTCTGCGCAAAGCCATGGCCGCTTATTATGAGCGACGTTTTAACGTGACCCTTGATCCCGAAAATGAAGTGATTGCGACACTTGGGTCAAAAGAAGGTCTTGCCAATTTGGCCAAAGCAATAACCGCACCCGGTGATGTCATATTGGTGCCAAACCCAAGCTATCCCATCCATCATTTTGGATTTATCATTGCGGGCGCGACCATCCGGCATCTGCCGACCACAAAAGATCATGATTTTATGGAAATGCTGGAACAGGCGGTAAAACACAGTGTGCCCAAGCCGCTTGCGCTAGTGATTAATTATCCGTCTAACCCGACAGCAGAAGTGGTTGATATTGATTTTTATAAAGAGGTCGTTGCTTTTTGTAAAAAGCATGAGATTTATATATTATCTGATTTGGCATATGCTGAAATATATTTTAATGACACACCGCCACCCTCAATTTTGCAAGTGCCCGGTGCCCGCGATATTGCAGTAGAATTTACATCAATGAGTAAGACTTATTCTATGGCCGGATGGCGAATAGGATTTGCAGTAGGGAATAAGGATCTTATTTCAGCTTTAACACGCATGAAATCATATGTGGATTATGGTGCCTTTACGCCGGTGCAAGTGGCGGCAACTGCGGCCTTAAATGGACCACAAGACTGTATTGATCAAAACCGCGCCGTATATAAACGTCGCCGCGATGTTCTGGTTAAAGGAATGGAGGGCTCTGGCTGGGAAATACCGTCACCAGAAGCGACCATGTTTGCGTGGGTGCCTTTACCGGATGAATGGAAGGGTGTGGGGTCAATGGAGTTTTCAAAACAATTGATAGAACATGCTAAAGTCGCGGTTGCGCCAGGAATTGGCTTTGGTGAATATGGCGATGATTTTGTCCGTATTGCCCTGGTGGAAAATGAGCAACGTATCAGACAAGCTGTACGAAATATGAAACAGTTTATGATCAAAAGTGATCAATATTTAGATCAATTAAAAGATAAAGAATAAGGTGCTAATTTGAGTGAACCGTTAAAAGTGGCCATTGCTGGCCTAGGGAATGTCGGCGTTGGTGTCGTAAAAATATTACAGCAGCATAGAGAGCTTATTGCGGACCGTACGGGTCGTGAAATTGCGATCACAGCTGTATCTGCCAGAAGTCGTAACAGTAATCGTGGCGTTGATCTATCAAATTATACTTGGGTTGACAATGCGGCTGATTTGGCACAAATGGATGACGTTGATATTGTGGTTGAGGCCATTGGTGGCGAAGATGGCATTGCTTTAGAGCTTGCGCAAAATGCTTTAAAAAATTCAAAATCATTTGTAACTGCTAATAAGGCAATGGTTGCTCATCATGGTGCTCTTCTTGCGGACCTCGCGCAAGATAACAATGTGGCTCTTCGTTTTGAAGCGGCAGTGGCAGGTGGTATTCCGATTATCAAAGCGATTGGTGAGGGATTAGCCGCAAACCAATTAAGCCTTGTATACGGTATCATGAATGGCACAACCAATTATATGCTCAGCCAAATGGAAGCCACAGGCAAAAGCTATGATGAAATTCTCGAAGAAACAGATGCTCTTGGTTATTTAGAAGCTGATCCTGCCCTAGACTTAGACGGCATTGATGCGGCTCATAAACTCGCCATATTAAGCAGCGTTGCTTTTGGCACAAAAACAGATTTTGATAATGTCTATATCGAAGGTATTCGTGCTATTGAAACCGTTGATATTGCCTATGGAAAAGAACTAGGTTACCGCATAAAACTTCTTGGTATTACGAAATATGAAAATGGCACTTTATCACAGCGTGTCCACCCGGTGATGATTGACCGTGAGCTTCCGATAGCACGTGTAATGGATGGCTTTAACGCACTAGTCGTTGATGGTGATTATATTGACCGTACTTTTTATCAAGGGCGCGGCGCAGGCGAAGGCCCAACGGCATCTGCTATTGTCGCTGATATTATCGATATTGCCCGTGGTCATAACGGAGCAGCCTTCTTTAAGCCATCCCATAAATTGGTTGATGCGCAAAGCGTTACAATTAATGAAAGACAAGGGGCTTATTATGTCCGCTTACATGTAGAAGACCACGCAGGCGTGATTGCGGACATAACAACATCTTTAAAAGATGCCAATGTATCAGTGGAAACTATGCTGCAAAAAGGAACGGAACGTGATGGTACGGTTTATGTGATCATGACCACACATGAAACAAGGGAAACAGCAATGAAAGATGCACTTAATCGTATCAATGAGCTTTCATCTGTGATAGAAAATCCTTTATCTATTAGAATCGAAAAATTGTAAATTTAAAATAAATTCAGGTTAAAAGAATTTTATAAATAGGAAATAATTATGGCTGTTAATTCGACTTTAGATCGTATTTTTGTACTGGAATTGGTGCGCGTAACAGAAGCCGCTGCAATCGCTGCTGCAAAATTAGTCGGAATGGGTGATGAAAAAGCAGCGGATGCCGCCGCGGTTGAATCCATGCGTAATGAATTTAATCAGTTGGACATCAAAGGTCGCATCGTTATCGGTGAAGGCGAACGCGATGAAGCACCAATGCTTTATATCGGTGAAGAAGTCGGTACGGGTAATGGTCCAGAAATTGATATCGCCCTTGACCCACTCGAAGGGACGACAATTGCCGCTAAAGCAATGCAAAATTCACTTGCTGTTGTTGCTCTGGCTGAAAAAGGTAATTTATTAAATGCGCCGGATGTTTATATGGATAAAATCGCTGTTGGACCGGGACTTCCAATTGGTGTTGTTGATCTTGATAAAACTGTAGAAGAAAATGTTATATCCGTGGCAAAGGCGAAAGGTCGCCCCATTAGTGATATGCTTGTTTGTGTTCTTGATCGTCCACGTCATGCCGGCATTATTGAAGAAATTCGTGCAACCGGCGCCCGCGTTAAACTTATTGGCGATGGTGATGTCGCCGGGGTTATTGATACGACTAATCCTGACACCTCTGTTGATCTTTATATGGGATCTGGAGGCGCACCGGAAGGTGTTCTTGCAGCGGCTGCGCTACGCTGTATTGGCGGTCAAATTCAAGGACGTCTTACTTTCAGAAATGATGATGAACGCGCCCGTGCCCGTAAATGGGGTATCGAAGACCTTAATGCTAAATATTCAACCGAAGACATGGCCGCAGGCGATGTGATCTTCGCGGCAACAGGCGTGACGGACGGAACGCTTCTTCGCGGTGTTCATACGACTGTTGATGGTAAAGGTTATTCAACGGATACAGTAGTGATGCGCTCTGCGTCAAAAACAGTACGCCGTATTAAAACTGAACATAACCGCGCTATAAAACAAGCTTAAGAATTAAATGAATACAGAAACCTCCTCCACAGCTGAAAACGATATCATCTTGGCTGTGGAGAATTCTGTTACCAACCGCACGTGGGTCGCAAGGCCGGCGCAGATGCGTATTGTTCAAGCCATTGCACAAAACCATTCCCTGCCGGAAATTATCGCTCGTGTAGTTGCGGGCCGTGGTATCGGCATTGATGACGCGGCAACTTTTTTAAATCCTACCTTAAAAGAAATGCTGCCTGATCCTTCACATTTTAAGGATATGGATGTTGCTTGTGAACGTATAGCCGACGCGATTGTTGCGGGTGAAAAAGTCGCTGTTTTTGGTGATTATGATGTTGATGGTGCCACGTCATCAGCAATATTTAAACGATTTTTTAAAGCACTTAATCAGGACATAACCGCTTATATTCCAGACCGCATGAAAGAGGGTTACGGCCCCAATACAAAAGCACTGCTGGAATTAAAACTAGCCGGTCATAAATTGGTGATTACAGTGGATTGCGGAATTGTTTCCTTTGACCCGCTTGCCGCTGCCAAAGAAGCGGGTCTTGATATGATCGTGGTTGATCATCATCAGGCCGAAGCAAAGTTGCCAGACGCTGTGGCCGTAGTAAACCCAAACCGTCTTGATGAAGAACCGGGATATGGTCAGCTCGCGGCCATCGGTGTTAGCTTTATTACGATTGTCGGCATCAACAGAGAACTTCGTAATCGTGGATGGTATAAACAACAAGGCCTTAAAGAGCCTAACATCATCAATTGGCTTGATTTGGTAGCCTTAGGTACCATTTGCGATGTTGTGCCGCTGGTGGGCATTAACAGGGCACTGGTGTCACAAGGGTTAAAGGTAATGGCATCGCGTCATAATGTCGGTTTAAAAGCCCTTAGTGACG
>JABIPV010000152.1 GCA_018699075.1 Kordiimonadaceae bacterium
AAAAAACCTATGGACATAAAAATC
Source organism: Kordiimonadaceae bacterium (assembly GCA_018699075.1). Lineage (GTDB taxonomy): Bacteria > Pseudomonadota > Alphaproteobacteria > Sphingomonadales > Emcibacteraceae > Pseudemcibacter. The sequence goes on from JABIPV010000152.1 coordinate 25, forward strand.
ATCACCATTGACGATAAAATGGTTCACGTAGACGACGCCATGACAGTGGAGTTTTATCATATAACCGATAATCCACATGCTAAATCGTTACTAATGGCTTATTTTCCGGCGCAAAAAATACTTTATCAAGCCGATGTCTATAGTTCCGGCGCCACATATCACCCCTTCGCGGCAAAATTTCTAGAAATGCTTAAGGGATTAGACTTAGACATAGAACGCATAATTCCCGTACATGGCAGTATCGCAACATATGATGATCTTGTTAAGGCCGTCGGAGAATAAAAAATTACACTATTAACATTGTGCTTTTTTCAGCCGTTATTTTGTTAAATATTTTTGCTCGATAAACATAAATTGAATGGTCGTGTCCCCTACATTTAATAGCTCGTGCCATTCAACGCCTGAGCTGTTGCCGCCGCGTCCCGCATTTATGGTGACTTCACGGGTACCGCTTGAGCTTGTGACACTAAGCTGTCCACCTGAAATGGTGTAATTGTAATAAGGCCCGTGGGTATGACGGTCTTGACCTACACCGGGTGGGTAGGTGCAAGTTCCGGTTCGGATTTCATCATCTTCATAAAGAACCACACAAACCGGTTCCCCCTTCCAGCCTGCCTCAACGGTGTCTGGTAATCTTTCTTGTGCCGTCGCAAGAAAAGGGAATAATAAAAGAAATATAATAAGTGTTTTCATGGTTTTCTTTCTATTTACTAGAATGATCTAAATTTCTGTGGCTGCTAACGGTAAAGTTTAATGAAAACCTGCCTCTATTATTTTACTGGTTAAAGCCCCTCATACTCAGCAACGCTGTAGACGGCACAGCCTTGCTCTTTTAACAGCTTGCTGCCTTTTAATTCAGGAAGATCAATAATAAAACAGGCATCGGTAACCTTGCCCCCCGCCTTTGTAATAAGCTTTAAAGCGGCAATGGCGGTGCCCCCAGTAGCAATCAGATCATCAACGATTAAGATGTTATCACCTTCGTTTAGGGCGTCCTGATGAATTTCAAGGGCATCTTGTCCGTATTCAAGGGTATAATCTTCGCTGTAAGTTGCGTGAGGCAGCTTTCCCTTTTTACGAATGGTAATGAAACCAATTCCTAATGTATGGGCGATAGCACCGCCAAGGATAAAGCCTCTGGCTTCAATCCCCGCAATCTTATCTATACCTTTATCTTTGTAAAAATCTACCAGCTGATTGATCATTTTCGGATAGGCCACATCATCCTGAAATACGGTGGTCACATCGCGAAACATAATACCTTCGTGGGGATAATTGGGAATAGTACGAACATATTCTTTAAGCCAAGACATTATTTAGCACCCTCCCCGCAACAGCCGAAAGCTTTGCTTTGATAGCCGGATCAATATCGCCTTTAAGGAACATTGAATTCTCAAGAGCATGATCGCAACCTTGCTCACACGGATGGCGATCTTCAGTTGCTTTTAGCAGTGGAATTATATTGGTGATCAATGATTTTGCATTTGCAGAGTTTGCAGACAAAGTCTTTCTTATTTCACGAACATCAACTTCACCGTGGTCTGGGTGCCAACTGTCATAATCGGTTACCATAGCTACTGTTGCGTAACAAAGCTCCGCTTCTCTTGCCAGTTTTGCTTCCGGCATATTGGTCATACCAATAACGTCACAGCCCCAAGTACGGTAAAGTTTCGATTCAGCAAGTGTTGAAAATTGCGGTCCTTCCATTGCCAGATAAGTACCGCCATTATGCATTTTAACATCAACATTTTTCACCGCATCTAATATAATGTCACCTAGTCCTCCACAAGTGGGATGTGCCACCGATATATGGGCAACCACACCTTCATTAAAGAAGCTTTTTTCACGGGCAAATGTGCGGTCAATGAACTGATCCACAAGCACGAAATCACATGGAGCCATTTCTTCACGGAACGAGCCGCAGGCACTTATACTGATCAGATCAGTAACTCCAGCGCGTTTCATAGCATCGATGTTGGCACGGTAATTAATTGCTGATGGTGATATTTTGTGTTCACGTCCATGGCGCGGCAGAAACACCACTTTAAATCCATCAACTTCACCCACCAATAAATCATCTGACGGCGCACCGAAACTGCTTTCTACCGAAATCCACTGCGGGTTTTCCATACCGTCAATTTCATAAAGTCCACTACCGCCAATTACACCTAATACTTTCGTCATATAAGTTTTCCGCTCCACTAAAAAAATAAGGGCCACCCAATTGGGTAGCCCTTACATTAATAACTAATCAGCTAATAAAAACAATATTTTAAAG
>JABIPV010000118.1 GCA_018699075.1 Kordiimonadaceae bacterium
ATCTGAGTTATCAATTAAAGGTTTGGCTTCTAAAGCATCAATTTGTAATTTGTGTATCGTTAGAAACATAACCATGTGTAGTGTTTTAAACGATGAAGAACTTCAAAATATGTCTGATATTTCCGATGGCTTATTCTGTCTTCCAAATGAAGTAATTTGCGCGGAAGGCGAAACTGCCAAATTTATATATAATATTCGCGCTGGCTGTGTTCGTATTTCTAAAATGCTGCCCGACGGAAGGCGCCAGATCATCGGTTTTCTTTTTGCTGGTGATTTTTTTGGATTATCAAATGGTGACGGACATAGTTATTCTGCCGAAGCCATTACAAGCGTTGATTTATGTAAAATATCACAACCAAAATTATTCCAAAATTTTCAAAAACTCCCAGTACTTGGCCAAAAAGTATTAAATATGTCATTAGCTGACTTAAATGATGCCGCTGAAAAAATGCTATTACTGGGCCGCAAAAATGCAAAAGAAAAACTATGTTCTTTTCTATTGGTAATGAGTAAAAAGTCATCTCTAATGAGTGAAATTCCGATCGGAAAAATTTATTTACCCATGAGTCGATCTGATATAGCAGATTATTTAGGCTTAACCATTGAAACAATAAGTCGCCAATTCACAATTCTTGCAAATGATAATATTATCGCAATGGACAAATCCCCTATAATTGATCTATTAAATTTACAACGTTTAGAATTAATTGCTTCTGGCGAATAAATTAACCAGAAATCCCTTGACACAGGCGGCTCGGACGCTATATTTTGCCCACTTTGAAGAGTAAGACTAGATTCTTACTTATTAAAGATGACATTCGTCATAAACCGGTCCACAAACACGAACCATTGTTCGTTACCGGCTATGACCAGAAGATAAAATAGGAACAAATTATGTTTGCAGTCATCAAAACTGGAGCCAAGCAATATAAAGTTGCTGTAGGCGATGTAATTAAAGTCGAGAAACTTGACGGCGAAGCCGGCGCAACAGTTACTTTAGACGAAGTATTAATGGTCGGCGACGACAAAGGTGTAAAAGTTGGTACCCCAACTGTTTCAGGAACAACAGTAACAGCTGAAATTCTTGAACAAGGGCGCGCTGCTAAAATCATTGTTTTTAAGAAGAAACGTCGTCAAAATTACCGTCGTAAAGCTGGCCATAGACAAGAACAAACTGTATTAAGAATTACAGAAATTGGTAAAGCCGCTGCTAAGAAAGCCGCTCCTAAAAAGGCAGCTCCTAAAAAAGCAGCCCCTAAAAAGGCCGCAGAGAAAAAAGCAGCACCAAAGAAAACAGCCGCTGCTAAAAAGCCTGCAGCTAAGAAAACAGCATCTAAAACTAAGGAGAAATAAAAATGGCACATAAAAAAGCTGGTGGTAGTTCACGGAACGGTCGCGATTCAGCAGGTCGCCGCCTTGGTGTTAAAAAATACGGTGGAGAAGCCGTTATTCCTGGTAACATTATTGTTCGCCAACGTGGTACAAAATTTTACCCAGGAGACAATGTTGGAATGGGTAAAGATCACACTCTTTTCGCTCTTACAGAAGGCAAAATTAAATTTTATAAAGGTAGACTGAAACGTAACTTTGTTACTGTTGAAAGTGTCGCTTAAGCTTAAAATTTAAAGCCATAAGAGATTTGAAAAAGGAGATTGATCTATCACTCTCCTTTTTTTACGTCTAAATTATAAATTTTTAGGCTATAGTAACTCCTGATAAATAAATAGATTTGAAAAACCATGAAGTTTCTAGATCAATGTAAAACATATATTAAATCCGGTGCCGGCGGCGTAGGCTGCTTAAGCTTTCGTCGTGAAAAATGTGTGGAATTCGGTGGGCCTGATGGCGGAAATGGCGGCAGAGGCGGCCATATTATTATTGAAGCCATCGAAGGATTAAACACGCTTATTGATTATCGTTACCAGCAACATTTTAAAGCACCGCGCGGAATGCACGGCATGGGGCAAAATCGTGCGGGTGCAAAAGGTGATGACATCATCATGAGTGTTCCCATTGGTACACAAATTTTTGATGAAAATAATGATGTTATGCTTGCCGACCTTACAGAAGCAGGTCAAACGGTTCTGATGCTTGAAGGTGGCAAAGGCGGACGCGGGAATACAAGTTTTAAAACATCTGTCAACCAAGCCCCACGTCAAACCACACAAGGCGGCCCTGCCGAAGAAATGTGGGTTTGGATGCAACTAAAGCTGATGGCGGATACGGGCCTTGTTGGTCTTCCTAACGCCGGAAAATCAACCTTTCTTTCTGCGGCAAGTCGGGCGAAACCAAAAATTGCCGATTATCCATTCACCACTCTTAAACCTCAGCTTGGCGTGGTTTATGTGGATAATAAAGAATTTGTAATTGCCGACATTCCAGGCTTGATTGAAGGGGCTCATGAAGGCTTAGGCCTTGGGGATCGTTTCTTAGGTCATATTGAACGCTGCGCCACGATCCTCCATGTCATTGACGGAACCGGCGAAGATGTAGCGGGGGCTTATCAAACAATCCGACACGAACTCGAAGAATATGGTCAGGGGCTTGGCGATAAGAAAGAAATCATTGCTCTCAATAAAATTGATGCTCTTGATAATGAACTGATTGAAATGCTCACAGAAGAACTTCGCACAGTTACCGACGCACAGATTATGCCAATATCGGGTGTAAGCGGTAAAGGGGTTCCTGAAATGCTGCGCGCCTTGCTTGAAAATGTTGAAAAAGTTCGTATCGACGAAAAAAAAGAAAAAGTGATTACAGATGATAGTCACGACGAAAACACTGAAACAGAAACCTGGTCACCGATCTAAAGTTTAAACATGAATAAGACACTAAAAAGTCAGATGTTTGAAAATATAAAAAGGGTAGTAATCAAAATTGGTTCTGCTCTTCTTGTCGATGAAAAGACAGGAAAGATACGCGACAAATGGCTGGCGAGTATTGCCGAGGATGTTTCAGAACTTAAAAAGCAAGGCAAGGATGTCATTCTTGTTTCTTCAGGCTCCATAGCATTAGGTCGTAAAATTCTTGGTTTAAAGATGAGCAAAAAACTCGTTGAAAACCAAGCCGCCGCGGCGATCGGGCAGATTGAACTTGCCGCCACTTTTCGTGAAAAACTAATTCATCATGATATTCCCGTCGCCCAAATATTACTAACATACAGTAATACGGAAAACCGTGGTCAATACCTTAACGCCCGTGGTACCATAAACCGCTTATTAAAACTTGGCGTTGTACCGGTGATTAATGAAAATGACACCGTTGCAACAGACGAAGTGCGCTACGGCGATAATGATCGCCTCGCCGCCCGAGTAGCAACCATGTGTGAAGCCGATTGCTTAATTCTTCTGTCTGATATTGATGGACTTTATAGTTCTGACCCCAAATCAAGCCAAAATGCAACTTTTATCGACACTGTTGATGAAATTACCCCTGCAATTGAAAACATGGCCGGCGATCCTGTATCAACGGGATTTGGTAGCGGTGGAATGATTACAAAAATATCAGCTGCACAAATTGCAACAACGAGTGGCTGTCACATGATTATTGTCAATGGCACACTGAATAATCCAATTAAGAATTATACTGAAAATGGCCATGGTACATGGTTTAAAGCATCAACCACGCCGTTAGCATCTAAGAAAAAATGGATCGCCGGCACACTGCGTCCTTCGGGGATATTAATCATTGATGATGGTGCCCAAAAAGCGCTACTAGGCGGTAAAAGCTTACTACCCGCAGGGGTCGTGTCCATTGAAGGTAAGTTTGTTCGTGGCGATACAGTAAGCATTGTCGGTACAAACGGAAATGAAATTGCGAGAGGA
>JABIPV010000197.1 GCA_018699075.1 Kordiimonadaceae bacterium
AACCGTGTCATCACGAAGTAAGCGTGCTTTAGCCCCTTGCCTTACAACACCCATTGTCACTAGACAACCCGCCGCCTTACCTTTACCTGCGTTAAAGATATCACGAATTTCGGCAGTACCAATAATTGTTTCTTTAATTTCTGGTGCAAGCAACCCTGACATCACAGATTTGATGTCATCAATTAAATCATAAATAATGGAATAATAACGAATTTCCACACCTTCTTTATGAGCAAGATCAGCAGCATTACGGCTCGCACGGACATTAAATCCAATCACAGGCGAACCCGTTGCGACCGCAAGGCTAACATCCGTTTCATTAATACCGCCAACACCACTATGAACTATTTTACATTTCACTTCATCCGTATTTAATTGCTCCAGTGAAGACGTAATTGCTCCTACAGATCCCTGAACATCGGCTTTAAGTAAAATAGGAACAGATGAAATTTCAGCTTCCTTAAGTTTATCAAACATATTTTCTAAACTTGCTTCATCTTTTTTGTTTTTATCATCTTTAATTTTATTCAGTCTGAAATCAACAACACTACGTGCTTTTGCTTCATCATCTACAATAACAAAATCATCTCCTGCGGAAGGTGTACTATCAAGTCCAAGCACTTCAATCGGTGTAGACGGACCTGCTTCTTTCAACTGCGATCCGCGATCATCAAGAAGTGCACGAACCCGGCCCCATGCAGTACCCGCAACAATAACGTCACCAATTTTTAAAGTACCATGCTGAACAATAACTGTTGCTACTGTACCGCGCCCTTTATCAAGTTTTGCTTCGACAACAGCCCCTTTTGCGGTCCGGTTTGGATTAGCCCTAAGGTCATTAAGTTCTGCTTGTAGTAATATTGCCTCTTCAAGTTTATCTAGGCCTGTGCCTTTAAGCGCAGAAACTTCGATATCCAAAATTTCACCACCCATGCTTTCAACAAACACTTCATGTTGCAATAAATCTTGGCGGACTTTCATTGGATTTGCACCCGGCGCATCCATTTTATTAATTGCCACGATAATCGGAACTTCAGCGGATTTTGCATGTGAAATGGCTTCAATTGTTTGTGGCATAATGCCATCATCAGCTGCCACCACCAAAATTACGATATCTGTAACCTTTGCACCGCGTGCCCGCATTGCCGTAAAGGCCGCATGCCCTGGTGTATCGAGGAAAGTAATTTTATTACCACCGGCTACTTTAATCTGATAAGCACCAATATGCTGAGTAATCCCGCCCGCTTCACCATCTGTCACACTTGATTTACGTAGCGCATCCAGAATAGAGGTTTTACCATGATCAACATGACCCATAACCGTTACAACTGGAGCTCGCGTCTGTAAGTCTCCTTCTGTATCTTCTAAGCCGGAAAGGTCTTGTTCTACATCTGAGGCACTAACACGTCTTAGCGTATGGCCAAACTCTTCAACGATCAGTTCAGCTACATCATGATCTACATCATCACCAGCACCTAACATTACGCCCATTTTCATCAATACACGAATAACGTCATTGGTTTTTTCAGTCATCCGGTTTGCAAGTTCAGCAACCGTAATCCTATCCGGAACAACAACTTCGCGGAATACTTTTTTCGCGGGCTCAACAAGGCCGCTTTGTCGTCTTTCTTTTGCACGCTTACGTTTAAGTGACGCCAGACTTCTTTGTCTATCACTATTACCAGAAAGCGCTTGAGCAACTGTCAGTCTTCCACTACGACGACGAGAATCATCCATACGGTTCTTTTTAACTTCAGCACGCTTTGGTTCCACAACTTTAGCAGCGGGGGCTTTCGCCGGTTCCTTTGCCTTGGTCCCTTGACCTGCTTCAAGTCTTGCCGCGGCGGCTTCAGCATCCGCGATTTTTGTCGCTTCAGCTTCTCTTTTCTTTTTAATCTCTAGATCAGCAAGACGTTTTTCTTCATCAACTTCAGCTTTTGGAGCAGGTTCAGCCTTGCCATTTTTCTTGTTTTCAGCAGCTTCTTTAGCTAATCTCTCAGCATTTGCAGCGTCTTCGACAGCCTTCCTTTTGGCTACTTCCGCCGCGCGAGCCGCTTTTTCTTCATTATCTTTTTTAGAATTTTCGAGCACTTTAGCCCGTTTTTCACGTTCTGACTCTGAAAGGCCGCCCAACGTTTTTTCCTCTACCCGAGGCTTAGGGGCCACTTTCTTATCTGCGCCATCAAAAGGCGATTTAATAATTGATTTAGGTGTGGCCGTTGGCGCTTCAGCCGAGGACTTTTGACCAGGCATAATAAGCTTCTTCTTGCGCTGAACAACAACACCAGATGCCCCTGAGGCTCCGCCAGGGCCGGCCGCAGGATTCATCTGAAGCGTCTTACGCCCAGAAGTAGATAAAGGTGTTTTTTTCTTTTTATCGTCACTCATTCTATTATCGCCTTAAACCTAATCTATTCTTTTACCATAAAAATAACAGACTGGCTTTATTTTATAACCGTTTTTCTGCATTGTTCATAACGAGAAATTTCTCGCAACAAACTTGTTCTTATTCCTCCGGGTAATAATGCCAAATGTACGGCATTTTCTAACCCAGAAGCTTGACTTAATTCTTCGCGGGTGAAGCTATCGATCACCTTTAAATTATCAAATCCCTGACACACTTTACTGCGTCCGTTCTTTGCGCCGTCACACGCTGTCAGCAAAACATTTGTTTTACCGTTTTTTAAAATTGATCTCACTTTTTCAAATCCTGGTATTAATATACCAGATCGATTGGCAAGCCCAACATAATCTAGACAACGCTTGCGCAATAATTCCACAATTAGATCCAACAGATCATCTGCAACCGTTACAGAAATTGTTTCTTTATTCGCGCTTTCATTCTCTTTTAGTTCTTCAATATCTTTACTTTTCTTTACTAGGTTTCCTTGAACCTGATGGCCAAACCGTAAAAATATTTTCTTCTTTATGGCTTCCTCTAAAATATCCCGCTTTGCATATACCCAACATCCTCTTCCCGGAAGTTTAGCCGCAACATCAGGAACAATTGATCCGTCAGGGGCGCACACAAATCTTAATAATTCAGAGGAAGGATAAACTTCCTTTGTGACCAAACATTTTCTTGTTCTCACTTCTTTGGTCACCAGACATTATCCTATTCCACTTGTTGCGTTGCTGCGTCTTCGGGTGCAGCTTCTGCTTCTGTATCTGCTTCTGCATCTTCGTCTTCAAACCAATGGGCACGTGCCGCCATAATAATTTCATTGGCCTGATCAATTGATAAATCATAATCACGAAGAAGACCGTCTTCTTTACTGGTAAGTTCATCGCCTGCCAAGTCGCCTAAATCATCGAGTGTTTTAACACCTGCTTCACCTAAAGTGACAAGCATTGGTAAGGTCAACCCTTCAATCGTTGTTAACTCATCTTCAACACCAATTTCTTTACGTTTTGTTTCAGCTTCTAAAGAAATTGCATTAAGCGCTTCTCTGGCACGTGACTGTAATTCTTCCACTAGCGCTAAATCAAATCCTTCGATACTTGCAAACTCTTCCGTCGCAACATAGGCGACTTCTTCTAAATTACGGAACCCTTCACCAACAAGTAATAATGCAAGTGTTTCATCAACATCCAGGCTATTCATAAAGAGCTCGCTACGTTCTTTATATTCAGCTTGACGACGCTCGGATTCGTCCGCTTCAGTCATAATATCAATCTGCCATTCAGAAAGCTGTGACGCCAAACGCACATTTTGACCCCGGCGGCCAATGGCTAAGCTCAATTGATCTTCACCGACAACCACGTCCATACGAGACGCTTCTTCATCAATTACCACTTTTGTTACATTTGCCGGCGCAAGAGCGCGAATTATAAAAGTTGCCGGATCCGGAGACCACTGAATAATATCAATTTTTTCACCTTGAAGTTCTTCAACAACCGCCTGTACACGACTACCGCGCATACCTACACAAGCACCAACAGGATCAATACTTGGGTCATTACTGGTAACCGCAATTTTTGCGCGGCTTCCCGGGTCACGACTTACAGCAACTATGCCAATGATACCGTCATAAATTTCCGGAACTTCGCCGGCGAACAATTTGGCCATGAAATCAGGATGACTTCTCGACAAGAAAATCTGCGGACCTCTTTGTTCTTCACGTACATCCTGAATGATGGCACGAACGCGTTCGCCGTTACGGATATGCTCTCTTGGGATCAATTGATCGCGTCTGATGATCGCTTCCGCTGACCCCAAATCAACAATGACATTGCCATATTCAACCCGCTTAACAATACCATTAATCATTTCACCAATTTTATCTTTATATTCTTCGAACTGACGCGCTCTTTCAGCTTCACGTACTTTTTGTACGATAACCTGTTTCGCTGTTTGTGCCGCAACGCGACCAAAGTCGATAGCAGGAAGTTCATCAGCAAGAATATCACCAACCTCAGCATTCTCTTTATATTGAGCCGCATCTTCAACGGTAATTTCTGTTGAATGGTTTTCAACCGTTTCCACGACTTCCAAAACACGGTATAATTTAATATCCCCTGTTTTACGGTCAATATGGGCTTTTATCTCATTTTCCATCCCATAACGTGACCGCGCGGCCTTTTGGATCGCTTCTTCCATTGCACCAAGGACGATTTCCTTATCAATGTTCTTTTCACGCGCTACGGCATCAGAAATTTGTAATAGCTCTAATCTATTTGCACTTACTGCTGTCATACTCTTAGGCTCCAGTATCTTAAATAATAGTCCTTATGGACTAACATATCATTCTTTATTCATTAGTAATGTTTTTATGATGGCCGCGATGTTGACGCCGCCACCAATTCATCAGTCATTACCAGTTTTGCTTTTAGAACGTCTGTAAAGTTTAATTTATAAACTTCACCATCAACATTCACTAAAATTAATTCATCTTCAACACCCATCAGTTTCCCACTATAACGGCGTCTTTGATCCACAGCCTGCTCCATTTCAATCTTCGCAACATGTCCCGCGTAATTTACAAAATCCTTAATGCGAGTCAGGGGACGATCCATGCCGGGAGAACTCACCTCCAAGACATATTCACTACTAATTGGATCTTCAACGTCCATTATTACCGAAATTTGTCGACTTATTTTTGCGCATGCTTCAACCGTCATTGTGCCGTCATCTGCTTCAGCCATAACCTGTAATGTCGATGGCCCTCCTCGAGGAGAGTTAAACAGCTGTACGCGCACAAGTTCATAACCCAATTCTTCAATTGTGGGCTCGATAATTGCGGCTATTTTATCAGTCAATTGTGACGACATATTATACTTTCAAATCTTCATTTGATCAAAAATGGTTATTACAAACAAAAAAGCAGGCTAGTGAAACACTTGCCCGCACCAAAATAATTTAAATTTCAAGTGATTCGGATGGGTATATATATAGACGAAAATACAGGAACTTCAAGTTCTTTATTTTAGGAATATCTTGGCTTTCGCCTAAAGGTCATATAAGTGCTTTTACGGCCTACTTCTAAAGCTTTTTTCTCATATCTTGTTGCCGGCCAATCTTCCGCTCTTTTATGCCACTGATCTGGGCCGTGATCTTGCCACGTAAAATCAGGATTTTCCATCATTCTTGCAAGTATCCACCGGCAATAGTCATGATGATCCGTACCAATCCTTAGTTCTGCGTTATCTTTTAAAAGACGGCTTAGAACTTGAAGGTTACCGGGACTAACAATACGTCTTTTATGATGACGTTTTTTTGGCCAAGGATCAGGAAATAAAATAAACGCCCGTGATAAAAAACCATCCGGCAGCGCATCCATCAATAGGCGCGCATCATCCATATAAAAACGAATATTCGAAAGACTTTCCCGGTCCATATGGTCAACAAGGCCCGAAACACCATTTAAAAAGGGTTCGCAACCTATAATGCCAACATTAGGGTTTGCAATAGCTTGAGCTGATAAATGCTCGCCTTTACCAAATCCTATTTCAAGCCAGATTTCTTTTGGTTTATGGTTAAAAAGATTTTCATAGTCCAATCCGCCATCCTCATCTAGTGACAAAGAATATTTTGGAAAATATTGATCCAACCGAATTGCACTTGCCGACCTTAGAGATTTCCCTTGCCGGCGACCATAAACGCGACTGCCTTTGATGTTTTCTAGGTTTTTCATTTATCCATTGTCTTTTAATTAAGATAAAAGACTAATATTAGAATTCCGCCTTAAGCGCATCAACTAAATCAATTTTTTCCCAAGAAAAACCACCATCTGCATCTGGTGATCTACCAAAATGCCCATAAGCGGCCGTTCTTTCATAAATTGGCTTGTTAAGGCTTAGGTGTTCTCGGATACCACGCGGACTTAAATCCATCACTTCTGCCAATACTTTTTCAAGTTTAGCGGCGTCAACATTTCCTGTTTGATGAAAATCAACGTATAATGAAAGTGGTTTTGATACGCCAATCGCATAAGCAAGTTGAATAGTGCAGCGCCCTGCAAGACCCGCTGCAACAATATTTTTCGCTAAATAGCGTGTCGCATAAGCTGCAGAACGGTCCACCTTCGTAGGATCTTTACCAGAAAACGCCCCGCCACCATGTTGCGCTGCGCCGCCATAGGTATCAACAATAATTTTACGGCCTGTGAGACCCGCATCACCATCCGGACCACCAATGATAAATTGACCGGTAGGGTTAATATAAATTTCTTCTTCTGCTGGCAGCCAGCCCTCAGGTAATATTTTCTCAATATGTGGCATGACAATTTCACGCACTCGTTCTTGGCTTGTATCTGCACTATGTTGTGTCGATACCACAACAGAAGTGGCCCGTGCTGGTTTTCCGTTCTCATATTTTAACGTCACCTGACTTTTAGAATCTGGGCCCAGTTCTTTTATTTCACTGCTATGGCGTTCATTAGCCATGGATTTTAGAATTTTATGTGAAAAGTCCAAAGTAGCCGGCATGAGTGATTCTGTTTCATTTGTCGCATAACCAAACATAATTCCTTGGTCGCCAGCACCTTCGTCTTTATTACCAGAAGCATCCACACCCATAGCGATATCCGTCGATTGCTCATGAACATGAATTGCCACATCCATATGTTTCCAATGAAACCCATCTTGTTCATAACCAATTTCACGAACCGCATTGCGGGCCGCGTCTTCCATCACTTCTTTTGTAATGCTGGCAGGACCACGGACTTCGCCTGCAAGAACGACACGGTTAGTCGTGGTTAAAGTTTCTACGGCTACGCGAGATTGTGGATCTGCTGCTAAGAACTTATCAACGATAGAATCTGAAATACGGTCAGAAACTTTATCTGGATGGCCTTCCGAAACCGATTCACTGGTAAATAAAAAACTATTTCTGCTCACTTTATTTGCTCCTGCTCTATGAAATTTCCAATAATTATAATATAAAGAACATTATATATAAGGAAACCTTTATATACTATTAACGGCTTTAATAAAGTGTAGATTAAATAAAATCAAGCCCTTTTGATTATTTTTCAGCTAAAAAAGTTACGATTTTAGAAACGGCTTGATCCAAATTTTCTTTTTCAGTATATCCGGATTTTTTCCTTGGCTTTAAACTATGGTCGCCGTCACTAAGCCAATGAAAAGCGATCTTTGTTGAAAGATCAAAACGGTCAACATTTTCTTTTGAGCCCATAACATCACGCTCTCCTTGTAAAACCAATGTTCGAGTATGAAGACATTTTAAATGATCCGTTCTCGGTTTATCCATTTTTCCCGGTGCGTAAAAAGGATAACCAAGACAAATAAGTCCATCAATTTGGCTTTCGTCAGCTATCATCGATGCCATACGGCCGCCCATGGATTTACCGCCAATATATATTGGTCCTTTATGCGCTTGTTTGCCGATTTGAATAATTTTATGCCACGTATCCAGCAAAATATTTTGCTTATTGGGTGGTCTTCGTCCATGCCCTTCGCGCCTAAGAGCCATGTACGGAAATTCAAACCTTAAGATACGTATCTTTGCAGCGGACAAACTTTGCGCAAAATAATTCATAAAATCAGTGTCCATTGGCGCCCCGGCACCATGAGCAAGTATCAGAAGCGTTTCGGCATCAGCTGGGCCATCCCAAATCAGAGGTAATTCAGTTTCCATCAGACCACCAGGATATTACCGTCTTTTAAAATAACATCAACAGCTTGGAGTTTTGCCCCGTTACAAGGCCCGGCGACACAAAGCCCATCTTCAAGCTGAAATAATGCCCCGTGGGTATGGCACATAAAATAACGCCCACTTTTTTCCGTAAATTCACCCTCTTCCATATTAAGAGGTGTTCCCGCGTGAGGGCAAATATTGACGTATGCATAAACCTGGCCCCCATTCCTTTGAATAAATAAGTCATGAATATCATCGCCATCATGAAAGGAAAACTCTTTCGCTGTCCCATCTACTATATCATCGATGACGCATAGAATTTCTCCTGATGCGGGAGCACCCTTTATATGGCTAATTCTAAATTTATCAGTCACTTATCGAAAGCCAAGAACCAACGGCCCCGATCCAGCGGCGAATGGTCACCTTGTCGAAAAGGCCAGCTTTTGCATAAGGATCATTTGCCGCAAATGCTTCAGCCGCGGCTCTATCCGCCACCTCTATTATCAATACACTACCACGTGGTTTTGGTGTTTCTTCTTCTGTAAGTAATGGTCCTGCAATTAAGGTAACACCTACTTCATTTAGATAAGCTAAATGAGCGTCCCGTGTATCCATACGTAAATCGAGACTATTTTCTTTATCAAACGCCGTAACAACAAATTGCATTTTTTATCCTTTTATATTTTAAATTTCAGAAACAAACGGGCGATTAAGCAGGTCTTCTATCACCGTTGAAACATCTTTACCTTCGTGAAGAATTCCATTAACTGCTCTTACAATCGGCATATCGATTTCTTTTTCACGACAAATTTCGGCGAGAACTGAGGACGTATGATATCCCTCTGCGACTGTTTTTCGGCCATCCATAATCTCTGCGACACTTTTTCCTTCGCCGATGGCAATACCAAGAGACATATTTCTTGATTGCGTAGATGAGCATGTCAGGATTAAATCCCCAAGGCCGCAAAGCCCCATCATGGTCGAACGATCCGCACCATAATGTTCACCGAAACGCACCATTTCTGACAAGCTTCTTGTTATTAGTGCTGCGCGGGCATTGTCGCCCATTTTTCGGCCCGTTGTAATCCCGCAGGCAATGGCAAAGACATTCTTTAATGCGCCACCAATTTCCGCTCCGACCACATCTCTTGATCCATAAGGCCTAAAAGTTGGCTGTCCGATTGCATCGGATAATCTTTGAGTTACCCGTTGATATTTTGATGCAATGGTTACAGCTGACGGCAACCCTAACGCAACCTCACGGGCAAAAGTTGGCCCAGAGAGTACGACCAAAGGCGACTTTGGTAATATTTCCGTTACAACTTCGCTCATAATTTTGCCCGTCGATTGTTCTATCCCTTTAGCACATAAAACAATAACGGTACTTTCAGAAATATGCGTTTTGAGTTCCAGTAAAACATTGCGAACAAATTGTGCCGGCGTAACCATAAAAATATAATCAGAATCTGACAATTGCGCCAATTGAGAAGTCGCAGAAATCTGTTCAGATAAAATAATTCCGGGTAGAAAAGTTTTATTTTCATGAACGTCGTTAATTAACGTCACCACGTCTTGTTCGCGCACCCATAAATTAACAGAACATCCCGCTTTTGCTGACAATTGAGCTAGCGCCGTGCCCCATGCACCTCCACCTACAACTCCGATTTTCGGCGGATGTGATTCGTTATCTGATAATGTTTCTTCCATAAAATACCTGTTTTACTTATTATGCTTTTACACCTGCACCAATTGCTGGTGGGGCATTTGGATCAAGTGGCCACCTTGCAACCGCGCCAATATCAAGATCCGAAAATAGTTCATCTTTATATTTTTCTATCCCGACCCATGCTATCATAGCACCATTATCCGTGCAAAGTTTCATGGGGGGGGCTTTTAATTCAAAGTCATATTGGTAACATAAGCTAGACAACTTTTCTTTTATAGAAGAATTCGCTGCAACGCCACCCGCGACAACAAATATATTTTTATTTGAGCCATAATGCTCAAGATAATATTCAAGACTATTTTTCACACGGTCCAAGATGGCATCCGTTAAGGCGGCCTGGAAACTTGCGGCAAGATCACAAACATCTTGTCTTTTTAATCTACCGTCTTGCTCATCACATAGTTTATCGCGCGCCCTTAATACAGCTGTTTTAAGACCAGAAAAAGAAAAATTACTTCCCGGCTTTCCTTTTAAAGGTCGCGGAAACTTAAACCGCATACTGTCTCCATTTAAGGCCGCTATTTCAATCGCTGGCCCGCCGGGATAATCAAGCCCCAATATTTTTGCCGTTTTATCAAACGCTTCCCCTGCAGCATCATCAATTGTTGTGCCAAGACGCTCATATTGGCCAACGCCTTTCACCACAAGCAGCTGACAATGACCTCCAGAAATAAGAAGCAACATATAGGGAAAAGACACATCTTCGGTTAAACGAACCGATAAAGCGTGGCCTTCTAAATGATTCACACTGATTAGGGGTATATTTCTAGCATATGCGATGGCTTTAGCTGTCATCAATCCAACCATGACACCCCCTATTAACCCTGGCCCAGAGGTCACGGCGATGGCCGATAAATCATCAAAGCCAACTTTTGCTTGCGCCAAAGCTTGGCGCACCAAGGCATTTAAATGATTAATATGTGAACGCGCAGCAATTTCCGGCACCACACCGCCATATGGTTTGTGTTCTTCGAGTTGGGTAAAGATAATATTTGAAAATATTTCTTTTTGATCAGAGACAATTGCAACCGCCGTTTCATCACAGCTGCTTTCAATACCCATAATTAACGAAGGCGTTTTATTATTATTTTTTATCATCTTTACTGGCTTCACTAAAAGAATTCCATTAAACCTTATACCATAAACAGAACATTTGAACACAGGCTCTAACATTTGGATGCAATACGTGCAAGAAACACTTAATACCAATGACACCAATTCCTTAATTATCGGCACCCGCGGCAGCAAATTGGCCCTTGCTCAAGCCAATGAAGTAAAGGGTTTGCTCATTGCCGCTCACGATAACCTGAATGAAGATAATATTAAAATTAATGTCATGTCCACCAGAGGTGATAGGGTTCAAGACCGGAATTTAAGCGAAATTGGCGGCAAAGGGCTATTTACGGAAGAAATCGAAGAAGCTTTATATAAAGGCGAAATAGACATTGCTGTACATTCATTAAAAGACATGCCAACACGCCTTCCAGATGGTCTTGAACTTGGCTGTTACCTCAAAAGAGAAGATGTGCGTGATGCTTTTTTATCAAGCAAAGCCTCCAGTTTAAATGAATTGCCAAAAGGTGCTATCGTCGGCACGTCTTCTTTAAGACGTAAAGCACAAGCCTTGGCAGTGCGTCCAGACTTAGAAATTGTCAATTTCCGGGGCAATGTCCAAACAAGATTAAAAAAGTTGGATGATAACGTCGCTGATGCCACATTTCTTGCCATGGCCGGCTTAAACCGACTTTCAATTGATGACCCACGGGTTAACGCCATAGATACAACGGACCTCCTACCTGCCGTCGCGCAAGGGGCAATTACCATTGAGATTGCCTGCGAAAATGACGTCATGAAGTCAATTCTGAAGCCTCTAAACCATCCGGAAACTGAACTTAGGGTACGTGCGGAAAGAACCATGCTAGATATTCTTGACGGCTCATGCCGCACACCCATTGCAGGTCTGGCGACTATCGAAGGAGATACTTTGACATTAAAAGGCCGGATTTTGGATGAAAACGGGGGCAATGATCGTTTTGATCAAGTCAGTGGCAATAAAAACAATCCCGAAGCGATAGGTGAAAAATTAGGACATATTCTCAAATGCGCCTCCTCTTAACCCGCCCTCATACTGATAGTGAAAGTATCGCCAGACAACTTCGCGATCAAAATGACGCTTGCCTAATCGATCCGCTAATGAGTTTTGAACCTATAGATATAAAACTTCCTATGCTGTCCGATTATCAAGCTATACTTTTCACCAGTTCCAATGGCGTGCGGGCTTTTGAAATGTCTTCCTCTATACGAGATAATAACGTTTTTACTGTAGGTGATAAATCTGCTGAAAAGGCAAAAAACGCTGGTTTTCATCACGTTACTAGCGCCAATGGTGATTTAAGAAAGTTGTCTGATACAATTAATGATCAACTAAACCCCGACAACGGGTCATTATTATATATCTGTGGAAAACATCAATCTGGTGATTTGAAACAAACCCTAAACCGTCATAATTTTATTGTGGATAAATATGAAATTTATGAAATGATTGCGGCCTCATACTTAAGTGAACAGACGCAAGATTCACTTAAAAAACAAGAAATTGATTATATTCCCTTTTATTCAGTCAGAAGCGCGCATATATTTATAGAGTTAATAAAAAAGGCCGAATTACAATATACCCTTTCTACAATTTCTGCGCTCTGTTTAAGTCCCGCTATAGAAAAAGTGATAGAGACACTAAAATGGAAAAATATAATGACGTCAGAAACGCCTGATCAATATACACTCTTTAAATTGATTGATATTGAACTTTGAGGAATCATCGAGATGACAGATAATGATAAAGATGTTCCAAACACATCTAAAATAGCACCGAAAGATGCGTCCCTGAAGAATAAATCCGCAAATTCGAATGTCAAATCACCGTCGGATGAACCCAAAAAGCCTGCAAACTGGTCTTTACGTTTATTGTTGCTTTTAATGATTTTCATCGGTGGCATGACTTCAGGCATATATTTTCTTCCCTTACTTAAAGAGCGCCTACCAATTGTAGCCGAATGGTTAGGGGAAGATGTGAGTAGAGATTTTTCTGAATTTAATCTACAAATTCTTGATCTACAATCTCGACTAAACGATCTAACTTTGAAATCGGAAACTCAAGAAAATCGTTTAAGCCAACTTTATAATGTTGACGAGAGTGAGACAATCGCCGATTTGCTCATCAGAATAGAAACGCTTGAACAAGGCCTTTCCATAATACCTGATACCAACATAGAAGACAGCTCAGAATCAGCGCGACTTGATATGCTTCAAAGCCGCATGAGCCAACTTGAGACATCTTTTATACCCCTGAGTAAAAATTTAATTGATGCACAAATTGCAACACAAGAACGCTCAACAATTAAAAATGAAACTCTGAATAACGCGGCTAAATTATCTAATATTGAAAGTCGCTTACTTGCCGTTGAAAACTTCGCCGCAAAGGATAATTCAGCGCTTCTTACAAATCTACGAATTGCCGAATTAAGACGTAAAATTATATCCGGCGCGCCGTATTTGCCGGAACTGGAAAAAATCAATAAGCGGACAAATGATAGTCGTTATACGACGGCACTAAATTATTTATCTCTTCACGCTGCAAATGGTATAATCACGCCTACTCAATTACAAAATAAATTCAGCACATCAATACCTGAACTTTTAGTCGCCGACCCTACTATTGATGCGTCTTGGTGGCAAAATACTGTTAATAGTTTTAAAAATATCATCCTTGTGCGCCGTACAGATGGATCCTCATATAGTGATCTTGACCCTTCAATTGCTGAAATTGAAGGTTGGCTTAGTGCTTATGATATAACATCAGCATTAAAGACAATAAATGCTTTGCCGCCACGGTCACAAACTATTCTAAACTCATGGAAAGAAGAAGCCAGCATATGGCTAGAGAGTGAACAAGCCTTATCTACACTTGAAACAATAGTGGCAGAAGATTATTTAGCCCCAAATGAAACTACCGAAAATAAAACCGAAGAGACGACATTATGGTAAGGCTTACTTTTTATATAATCTTGGCTTTATTCTTTGCCTTTGGCGCCGCATGGATATCATCAAACCCCGGTCAAGTTCTCATCACCTGGCAAGGATGGGAAGTTCGCTTTTCAATTGCTGTATTTATTATGTTAGCAATTTTTTATTTTTTAATAATCTGGTCTGTCCTCAAACTATATAAATGGCTTAATATAGCGACGTATCTTGGAAATCCTAAAAGGCTGGCAGCAAAACGCCAGAAGGCAAACCTTGACCTTGATCATGCGTGGTCTGCTTATGCATTGGGAGATTATAAAGAAGCCATTAAATTTGCTCTGCGCGCAAAATCTAAGCTCGGAGAAGATCATAATATATTAAGACTACTCGCTAGTGCTACAGAGGCTAGCGGCGAGACAAACAATCCTTATCTAGAGACATTAGGGAAATCTCCTCAAAGCGCGCCTTGGGTCCAGAAACAACAATTGGATCATTATATACAGGATAAATCTTGGGAAGCGGCCTTACCCCTTGTAAATTCAATGCTCGAAACTCATACGAGTAATGGTTATTTATTAAAAATGGCATTTTTATTACTCGCTCGTCTGGGAAAATGGCCCGAGTCTTATCAAGCCCTTCAAAATGCCTTACAAGTAAAAGGGGCGATAGTACCCTCGGAAAAAGGGCATTTAAAAGCCGTAATTGAATATTGCCTTGCCTTAGAGAAAAAAGCCGGTGGTCAGAAAACAGAAAGCCATGCTTTACTTAAAGCCGCCTTAAAAAACGATTCTTCTTTTGCGCCGGCCGCTCTTTTATCCGCACAGCTATATATAGAACAGAACGACAAAAAGTCTGCGGAAAAAACGCTTGCCGCAATATGGAAAAAAACTCAAAATAAAGACTTGGCAGATATGATCGCAGATTTAAATCCTCAAGAAAGCGCCAATGAAACATTTCGCCGGATCAAAAAAATTACAGACACTACACCTAAATCATTTGAAGCAAATCATCTGCTTGCGAAGGTCGCCATTAGTGCAGAACACTGGCCAGATGCAGAGGCGGCATTAACCGCTAATATTAATTCTAACACCGCTACCAAGACCACATATGAACTTCTTGCATTGCTTGAGCGCCGACAAAAAAATGACGAAGAGGCCGCGCAAAAGTATCTAACTTTATCTGATAGTGCTTCTGCTGATGGTAATTGGACGTGTACCGAATGCAAAACTGATTCGACCCATTTTTTACCGCTTTGCCCTAATTGCAGAGAATTTGATAAAATTACATGGGTTTAATAATAAATCTAATACTAATCGTATAAAATAAACTCTTTTTATCCCTAATTTCTTGACCTCTATCAATTAAATAAATCCCTTCAGGAGTATTTATGAGGAGATTAATAAACCCCTATGAGGATAAAAAGATGAAAACCCCAAATACACTAGCCAAACTTTTTTTAATGGCTTCTACGTCACTCGTATTTACAAATTCATTTGTCGCAAATGCTCAAGAAGCAGATAGCCTTATTGATGCCATTGCCGGCGGCAAAGCATATCTCGATGAAAGATTTAGAGTTGAAACCGTTAGCGAAGATGCAAAAGCACTGAATGCAACAACAGCAACTTTGCGGACAAAACTCGGTTATAAAACAGGCACGTTCAAAGGTCTTTCCGGTGTGATTGAATTTGAACATTCCACGGATGCAGGAATTGGCGATTATAATAATGGTATTAACGGCAAAACTGCTTATCCAGCAATTATTGATGCCAATCATACAGAAGTAAATCAAGCTTACCTTGCGTATACAGGTTTTGATAAAACGACCATCGCGGCGGGCCGTCAGGCATTAAACCTTGGCAATCAACGCTTTGTTGGAACGGTTGGTTGGCGCCAAAATGATCAAACATATGATTCTGTGGCCGTCATTAATAATTCCGTTGAGGATTTAACAGCCGTCTTCGGATATGTTTGGAATGTGAACCGTATTTTTGGTAATGATCATCCAAATGGAGATTTAAAAACTAAAACCATGACGTTTGATGCCACTTATAAAGGTGTTAAAGGTCTTGCCATTGAAGGATATGGTTTATTGATCGATCTTGACGCTCTTGGTGTTAAAGCCTTAAACAGTAAAACGTTTGGTATCCGCGCCAGTGGTTCACAAGATGTCGCAGATGGCACCAAATTACTCTACGCTGCAGAATACGCCAATCAAACGGATTATAAATTAAACCCCAACAACTATTCTGCAAATTATTATAATGTTGAACTTGGTGTGGCTGTAAACGGCTTTACTGTAAAAGCCGGTCTTGAAACATTGGGCAGCTACAATGGTGCTGCTGCATTTACAACGCCCCTTGCCACGCTCCACAAGTTCAATGGTTGGGCTGATAAATTCTTAGGTACACCGGCAACAGGTTTACGTGATTTTTATGGTCAAGTTTCATATGCTGTAAAAGATACCGGCACAGAAATGGACGGCACAAACCTTACTCTCGTCTATCATAAGTTTAAGTCTGATTTCGGTAGTATTGATTATGGTTCAGAATTTGATGTTTCTGTCAGCAAAAAAGTCTTCAAACAATTCACTGTATTGCTTAAATATGCAAATTACAGTGCGGATACCTGGAGCTCAGACACACAAAAATTCTGGTTCCAAGTCGCAACTAAATTCTAAAAATAATTCATATCTGATTAAAGTCGTCGCCTGTTATGGGCGACGGCTTTTTAATTAGTCAAAGAATTGGATTTCATCGCTTGAAATTTTGTCCGGGTTAGGACATTCTGGTGTACCTTGTTGGGAACATATAGCCGCAACATCGGTGTCACAGAAACCGCATAAAGACTTAACTTTTGGTAAAATCACAGAATCCTTGCGAATTTCAAATCCTTTTTGTTTGAATTTCTTCAATGTCCTTGAAAAGGTTTCCGGCTTCATATCTAAATAAGAAGCAATTAATGATTTATCATAGGGTAACTCTACCATATCAGGAACCCGTCCCTGTTCCAGCAGTAATTTCAGCAAGAACCATCCAACCCGCTCCGTGGCAGATTTCAGACGAATACTTTCTAAACCTTGAATAAGAAGTTGTGAATGAACGGACATGGCTGTCAACACATTGATAGCAAGATCATTATTTGATTTAACATTTTCACGTATAATAGGCGCAGGAAGCGTTAAAATTTGTGCATTTTTTGCCACTTGAGCGCTAATTGGAAAAGGGGCATTTAGAAAGACTGCTGATTCCGCAATCATATCACCGCTTGTCAGCATCTGAACGATGGTTTCTTCCCCGTTTGAATTGCCTTTATAAAGCTTAACCCAACCATCCAAAATTATATAAAGTCTGTTTGGAAGTTCTCCTTCCAAGAAAAGAAGTTTGCCTTTTTTAAAATTACCAATAGACGCATTTCTAAATAAATCTGCCAGTGTCCATTCTGGTAGACCTTTAAATAAAGGAAGCGTTTGGATAAAATTTTGCTGTTTTTCAGTAAAACTATTAAGTCCTACATAAATACGGTCTGCCTTCTCGCCTTTTTCTTCTTTAGCACCGTTCGTCGCAACTTTATCCAAAGTATTGATCAAATCAATTTCAACTTTATGCATAAGATCGATTTTTTGCGTCGCAAGATCATACCAATCCGTCGGGGACATATCATATCCCTTATTACTTTTGTCACTTTGGAGTTGCTTATGCATATCGTCAATGCGTTGAATAGATTCGCCCTTCATATAGCGATCATAGCATTCTTTTTGATCCGTATTTGCAAGTGCCATAAAGGTATCTTTATAACTATCTTGTTCAGAAATTAGAAAACGAAAGTTTTCAATAAATTCATCATTCTTAAAAGAATCAAGCACTAGTCCTCTTGCGCCAAGCGCCCGTTCGCGTCCAATGCGTTCTTTTAGATAAAGAAAACTTGAAAAGGCGCTTACATGCGCAGAATCGTGATCGGGATCATTAAGCGCAATTTCAACCATCAAGTCAATTACAGGGCCAATAATCTTATGGCTATAAGCTGATATTGAATCCATCGCACTAATTTCACGGCTTAGGGCCAACTCACGTTGGACAGATAAGTTTTTAACTTCCTCTAAAAGGTCTGTTAATTTCTTTATCGTACTTTTTTCAAACCGGCCGTCTTTTATCCATTCGGGGACTAATTTTGCTAGCGCCTCTACAGACAAGTTTGTTTGTGAAAATTGTTGGCTCAATTCCTTATTATCTAGGGCCCAATTACTGCATAAAAACAAAATAACACATCCACGCTCTTTCTGCATTTCATGCATGATTCGCCCTAATGGAACCAATGATTCTTTCATTTATTGTTATATCCCTGTGTAAAACCTGAATTAAGCCTAAAACTTAACAATAGACAAGATAATCTTATATTTACCCAATGTAAAGAGAGCTCTAATCATATAATTTTAATCAATTTTCACATTTAAAACTTCAAACTTGATCTTGGTCAAATTTTTTTCCTCCAATGATGGCACTGTGCCATTGATTAAATGAACGGTTTTCATTTTAAAAGAAAGGCAAAAGAAAATGACTTCATCAAATGTTACCCGAGGCGATCAGAAACGGGCGTTAACAACAAGCACTCTGGCTTTCACAGTCTGTTTCGCAGTGTGGACAATTTTTTCTATCATTGGCATCAAAATTAAAGCAGACCTAGGGTTAAATGATACTCAGTTTGGTTTACTTGTGGCCACACCAATTTTAACAGGATCATTAAGCCGAGTTTTTCTAGGTGTATGGACTGATCAATATGGTGGCCGCTTGGTGTTTAGTTTACAAATGATCGTCACAGCTGTTGCAGCATATTTACTTACAAAAGTAACAACCTATCCAATGTTTTTACTCGCCGCACTAGGCCTAGGCTTGGCTGGCGGTAGTTTTGCTGTTGGGATTGCTTATGTTTCCACATGGTACTCAGCCGAAAAGCAAGGTACAGCACTGGGTATTTTCGGCATGGGCAACGTGGGTGCAGCGATTACAAACTTTGGCGCCCCTATATTGCTGGTGGCAATGGGTGGAGAATGGCAAGGCGTAGCTCAAGTTTACTCTATTATTTTACTGGCAACCGGCATTCTTTATTTTCTATTTACAAAAGATGACCCTGCCCTACGTAAAAGAAGAGAACAAGGCATCGCACATGCGTCCTTCATAGAGCAAATGGAACCTCTGAAAAACCTACAAGTTTGGCGTTTCTCTCTGTATTATTTCTTTGTATTCGGTGCCTTCGTTGCGCTGGCCCTTTGGCTACCCCGTTACTATGTTGGGGCTTACGGTCTTGAGCTTGGCACAGCCGGTATGCTTGCGGCAGCTTATGCCCTTCCCGGAAGTGTATTTCGTGCCCTTGGCGGTTGGATGTCAGATGTGTTTGGCGCCAGACGCGTAATGTATTGGACTTTCATCGTTTGTGTAGTCTGTACATTTCTAATGTCGTATCCCGCTACTGATTATACCGTTGCGGGAATTGAAGGACCTATAAATTTCAACATCACAATACCTCTATGGGCCTTTGTATCGCTCACTATTGTTTTAGGCTTCTTTATGTCACTTGGAAAAGCGGCCGTTTATAAACATATCCCTGTTTATTACCCAAACCATGTGGGCTCAGTAGGCGGCATTGTCGGCCTTATCGGCGGCCTAGGCGGATTTATCCTTCCCATCACATTCGGGATCATGAATGACCTTATCGGCATATGGACAAGCTGCTTTATGTTGCTATCCGTCCTCATCGGCATTGCGCTCTTATGGATGCACGTTTCCATTGTTCGTATGGAGCGGAAAAACAGTCCTGAACTACGTGGGCCAAAATATTTACCTGAGCTCGAAGCACTTATGAAGGAAAGCGAAGAGCTAAAAAAGAAATCAGCGGAAATTCAATCTAAAAGTGCCGCTGTACTAAACCAAATTAAAAATGAAACTAATTAAGGATTAGATTAATGGGACAAAACATTAAAAATTGGGATCCAGAAAACGAAGCAGAATGGGAAGCCACTGGCAAAACCATTGCAAATCGTAATCTCTGGATTTCCATTCCAAGCCTACTTTGCGGCTTCGCAGTATGGCTTTATTGGGGAATTATTACCATCCAAATGCTAAATTTGGGCTTCCCGATTGCAAAATCAGAACTCTTTACTTTGGCCGCGATTGCGGGCCTTACTGGGGCAACACTGCGTATTCCAAGCACATTCTTCATACGTCTTGGTGGGGGCCGTAATACAATCTTCTTTACCACCGCTCTACTTATGATCCCCGCAATACTTTCTGGATACGCATTGCAAGATATAAATACCCCGCTTTGGAAGTTCCAAGTACTTGCTTTCTTATCTGGCTTGGGTGGCGGTAACTTTGCATCTAGCATGTCAAACATCAGCTTTTTCTTTCCGAAAAAAGTTCAAGGAATGTCATTAGGTCTTAATGCTGGTCTAGGTAACTTTGGTGTAACAACCATGCAAATCCTCGTACCACTGTTTATGACTTTCGGCATCTTTGGTGGTGAGCCAATGGAGCTACTGAATACATCAGGTACATTGATCGGTAAAATTCCTGCCGGAACGGATACCTATATCCATAATGCGCCATGGTTATGGTTGCTCTTTCTTGTACCCCTTGCCTTTGCAGGTTGGTTCGGAATGAACAACATTGTCGCTGACCACGTATCCCCCGGCATTAGCAATCCAATTTCCGTGTTTATTAAAATTACGGTTATGCTGCTTATCGGCTTCATCACAGCGGGCATTGGCTATTGGTTAATGCTTCCTTCGCTTGAAGGTGGTTTGCCGACATCAGGTATTGGCCTCAGCAAATGGATCGTTCTTCCGATTGTTATTATCTTAACCGTTTATGCGCTTAAAATGATCCCGGGAGACCTAGGTGAAAATCTCAAACGTCAATATAAGATCTTTGGCAATAAACACACTTGGGCCATGTCAGTTATTTATACCATGACTTTTGGTTCATTCATTGGCTACTCCGCCGCCTTCGGTCTTTCAATTAAAGTGATCTTTGGTTTCCAACATATTGATGTTGGTGGTGTAATGACACACGATTTGGCCAATCCAAATGGACCTAGTGCGCTTATGTATGCGTGGACAGGCCCGTTCATTGGTGCCCTTATTCGCCCTGTAGGCGGAATGATCGCTGATAAATTTGGCGGTGCGCGGGTTACTCAATATGTTTCATACATCATGATCGCCAGTGCTCTTGGCGTGGCTTATTATATGAAACTCGCATATGCATCTGCGACCCCTGAAGATTACTTTTTGCCGTTTATGGTATTGTTCCTCGTGCTTTTTGCCGCCACGGGTATTGGCAACGGATCAACATTCCGCACAATCGCCATGGTGTTTAATAAAGAACAAGCGGGCCCTGTGCTCGGTTGGACATCTGCTGTAGCGGCTTACGGTGCTTTCATCATTCCTCAAGTATTTGGCGAAGAAATGAAAGCCACTACTCCTGAATATGCGCTGTATGGGTTTGCCGTTTTTTACGGTGTTTGCGTACTCTTAAACTGGTGGTTCTACTTACGCCCCGGTGCCTATGTGAAAAATCCATAATTTTCAGAAACAAGATCCACCACTAATAACAGAAAGATATTAAAATGAGCCACTTTATAGATAAATTAACATTCTTCACCAAAGAAAAGCCTGAACCCTTTTCAGATGGTCACGGTATAACCACCAGTGAAAACAGGTCCTGGGAAAAGGCTTACCGAGGAAGGTGGGCTCACGATAAAATCGTTCGCTCTACACATGGTGTAAACTGCACCGGGTCTTGTAGCTGGAAAATTTATGTCAAAGGTGGTCTGGTAACCTGGGAAACGCAACAAACCGATTATCCCAGAACCAGAGCAGACCTACCCAATCATGAACCTCGTGGCTGCGCGAGGGGGGCCAGTTACAGCTGGTATCTTTATAGCTCAGCCCGGGTTAAATACCCAATGATCAGAAGTAAACTTCTGAAATTATGGCGGGAAAGAAAGAATGTCTACCGCGATCCTGTCGTTGCATGGGAACAAATCGTTGAAAATCAGGAAGACGCGAAAAGCTACAAATCAGTCCGTGGTCTTGGTGGATTTGTACGGGCTGAGTGGGATGAGGTCAATGAAATCATCGCTGCATCTAATATATATACAGCGAAGAAATACGGACCTGACCGTATCATTGGCTTCTCCCCCATTCCCGCAATGTCTATGGTTTCTTATGCGGCCGGAAGTCGTTATCTGTCTCTCATCGGGGGCACATGCATGAGCTTCTATGACTGGTACTGTGATTTACCGCCGTCATCACCACAAGTATGGGGTGAGCAAACAGACGTTCCGGAAAGTGCTGACTGGTATAATTCATCTTATATTATGGCGTGGGGCTCAAACGTGCCGCAAACCAGAACACCCGACGCCCATTTCTTCACAGAAGTGCGTTATAAAGGAACGAAAACTGTTGCCATCACACCTGATTATAGTGAAGTTGCCAAACTTTCTGATATGTGGCTTAACCCACGTCAAGGTACAGATGCCGCAATGGCCATGGCTTTTGGTCATGTAATCCTTAAAGAATTCCACGTAGATGGCAAAAGTGATTATTTCGATGAATATTGTCGTCTATATTCCGATATGCCGTTCTTAATCCGTCTTGATGATACGGAAGGTGGATTGGTTGCTGGACGTACATTACGCGCTTCCGATTTTGAAGGTAATATGGGAGAGGAAAATAACCCAGAATGGAAAACCATAGCCGTTGACGCAAATACAGACGAGCTTATTGTTCCAAACGGCACCATTGGTTCACGTTGGGGCGAAGAGAAAAACTGGAATCTCGAAGCCAAGAACCTTAAGAACGGTAAAGAAATTTGGCCGGAAAAATCATTTGTGCAAAAACACGATGCTGTCGTTGATGTTTGTTTCCCTTATTTCGGCAACCAAGAAAACGAACAGCCGATCTTCAATGCAACAGAGCACAGCAGTGTTCTAATACATAAAATTCCCGTACGGACAATAAATACAAAAGACGGCCCTGTTAAAGTAGCAACCGTATTTGATCTTATGGTCGCAAACTACGGCGTTGATCAAGGTTTTGGCGGTGATGTCGCGAAAAATTTCGAGGATGACGCACCATATACACCAAAATGGCAAGAAAAAATCACCGGCGTATCTGCTGAGAAAGTTACAACAATTGCCCGTGAGTTTGCAGATAACGCTGATAAAACACGCGGTCGTTCCATGGTAATTTTGGGCGCGGCAATCAATCACTGGTACCATATGGACATGAACTATCGCGGCATAATTAATATGCTTGTGATGTGTGGCTGTATCGGAAAATCCGGTGGTGGCTGGGCCCATTATGTGGGTCAAGAAAAACTCCGTCCACAAACTGGCTGGCAGCCTCTTGCCTTCGCAACAGATTGGAACCGCCCACCACGTCATATGAATTCAACCTCATTCTTCTATAGCCATTCAAGTCAATGGCGTTATGAGAAACTTGAAGTGGATGAAATTTTATCGCCGCTCGCCGATAAAGAAAAATGGAAAGATATGTCGTTAATTGACTGTAACGTCCGTTCTGAGCGTATGGGTTGGCTACCGTCCGCTCCACAGCTTGAAGAAAACCCTTTAGAGCTTTCAAAGCTTGCTAAAGAAGCTGGCAAAACTTCGGCAGAGTATATTTCTGGTCGCTTACAAGACAAGTCACTACGTATGTCATGTGAAGCCCCGGATAATCCAAAGAACTTTCCACGAAATATGTTCATTTGGCGTTCTAATATTCTCGGCTCAAGTGGTAAAGGCCATGAATATATGCTGAAATATTTGCTCGGCACCCAAAATGGTGTCATGGGCGAAGACCTTGGTAAACGTGGCGCGGCTAAACCTAGCGAAGTAGAATGGGTTGATGATGCACCAGAAGGCAAATTAGATCTAGTGGTTACACTGGATTTCAGAATGTCAACGACCTGCGTTTATTCTGACATCGTTCTTCCTTCTGCCACCTGGTATGAGAAAAATGACCTCAATACTTCAGATATGCATCCATTTATTCATCCACTTAGTCGCGCCGTTGATCCTGCATGGGAAAGCCGTAGTGACTGGGATATTTATAAAGGGTTTGCGAAGAAATTCTCTGAGCTTTGTGTTGGTCATTTAGGTGAAGAAACCGATGTGGTTGCCTTACCTATTCTTCATGATACGCCAGGTGAACTTGCGCAAGCAACAGATGTTAAAGAATGGCATAAAGGTGAAGTTGATGCCATCCCCGGCAAAACAATGCCGTCATATGTTGAAGTGCCAAGAAACTATCCTGACACTTATAAGAAGTTCACATCCCTTGGGCCTCTACTAACTAAAATCGGCAATGGTGGTAAAGGGATCTCTTGGAATACTGAAACTGAGTATAAATTCCTAGGTGATCTTAACCATGTTGTCACAGAAGACGGTGTCTCAAAAGGATTTCCTCGTATCGAAACTGATATTGATGCCGCTGAAGTGGTCTTATCTCTTGCTCCTGAAACAAATGGTGAAGTGGCCGTTAAAGCCTGGGCTGCCTTGGAAAAATTCACCGGACGTGAACATCAACATTTGGCACTGCCGAAAGCTGATGAAAAAATTCGCTTCCGCGACATTCAAGCACAGCCACGTAAGATTATATCTTCACCGACCTGGAGTGGCCTTGAAGATGAACATGTAAGCTATAATGCGGGCTATACGAACGTGCATGAGCTTATTCCATGGAGAACTTTAACCGGTCGCCAGCAATTCTATCAAGATCATG
>JABIPV010000042.1 GCA_018699075.1 Kordiimonadaceae bacterium
AACCCGACACTGACGATTATGGCTATGTCTATGCGCGCAAGCGATAATATTGCCGAGCGATTAAAAAATAACGAGTTCTAATAATGAAAATATTACTCTCAATTATGGCAATTTATTCATTGTCATTTAATGTTGTTATTGCAAATGAAAAAATAAATATATTGCTATTTTCTAAGGTTGCAGAAGGGGGTTTTGTTCACCAATCCATTCCTAAAGGGATAGATTTGATTAAAACTATTTCTGAATTTCAAGGGTGGGATATTGATGTGGCCTATGATTCAGATGCGTTCACAACATCTAATCTACAAAAATACGATGTAGTTATTTTTATGAATACCGCAGGGGATATTTTGGACCAAAATCAACAAAGTGCATTTAAAGGATACATAAATTCTGGTGGCGGGTTTGTTGGCACTCACGCAGCAAGCACCACTGAATATAATTGGCCATGGTATGGGCAGTTAGTAGGTGCTTATTTCGACCGTCACCCGCCAGGGGTTAATATGGCTAAAGTGACCATAGAAAATTATAACCATCCCGCCAACAAGTATATCTTAGAACCAGGAATGATGGATGGTGATGAATATGTTCTCGGAACTATCCCTGAAGAATGGTACGAATTTCAAACAAATCCGCGTGATGTAGAAGGCATGACTATTCTACTAAATGTGGATGAACGAACATATGAAGGCGCGCAAATGGGTCCAGATCATCCGATAGCGTGGGCCCATGAATTTGATGGTGGTCGTGCATTTTATACGACCCTTGGTCATGACGCTCCGGATAGTCACTTTGATCATCCTTTTATGGTTAGTCATTTGGTCAGTGGTATTGAATGGGCTGCGGGGGACCGTATGGTTGAGAACGGCTTAATCGTTGACCTCGACGCGGATAAAGGATTAACCCTTGAGGATAATGGCCGTGCTACTAAATGGAAAAATCAGATTTCAGATTTTATTGCTCAAGATTTTATCAGCCGTGATGAAGGCCGTGATGAGGCAGGCTCTGGACGTCCGACACTCAAGGAAAATGTTGGGGCGATTAATGGTCACAATAGTCTTGTTTTTGAAAAACAAGAACTGGTCAACATGGAAGAAGATGCCTTTGATCATCTGACGACGGGAAGCGGTTATACATGGTTCGCACTTATTACAGCCTATACCCAATCTGATGGTTTAAAAGACGTGAATATGTTTATCGGCAACCTTAGAAATGGTGGAATGTATGATGGCATTTGGGGCGGTGTTGAAGATAACAATCGTTTTTGGCTGGGTACGCGTACGGGGGCAACTTTTGGTCGGTTTAATGGTAATAATCCAAAAGTTGATGGCCCAGTGCTTAAAGAAGGTCAATATTATATTGTTGCGGGCCGAATGGGCGCGGGAACGGATAAAGTAAATATTGATCTTTTTGTCGGTGACGAAACGATCATTAGATCTACGGAAGTTGCGGTAAATATCCATGGCAACGCCTCACGTATGGCCATTGGTCAGGAACGTGATGCAATTGAACATCCGGGTGCTGAATCAATTGACGGCGAAATTGCCAGGGTACTTATTTATGATCGCCCTTTAACTGAGACTGAAATGAAGATCATGTTTAAATTGCTAAATGCCAAATATTTTGGTTTTAAATAGGAGTAATGAATGGGCCGAATTATAAAATTTATATTTCTTGCTATCGGTTCATTTTTGATTTTATGGCAATTCTTCCCCAGTGTCATATTGGCACCATACAACAGCATGACCCATTTTCCGGTAACGGCTAACGGGCAATATATTCTTGATGAAAATGATCCAGAATATATTGAAGGTTCAAGTGATATTAAATTTAAACATGTTGAAATTGATCCAGTATTTCATTCGGAAGGTGCATCGGTTGCGGATATTAATAAAGATGGCTTAAATGATATTGTTACGGGCCATTTTTGGTACGAAGCACCAAATTGGACCCGTCATGTCATTTGTGCCCCGCTAAAGAACAGTATCAATATCCCGAAATTATCTGATCATATTCGAATATACTTTGCCGATGATGATGGCAGTGAAAATCCGCTTGAGTTTTTCTTGGGTAGTAAAAAGGATATTTGGTCAGAAGCATATCCTCTCGCATTTTTTAGTTTCCATGAAGATGTTAATAATGACGGTTGGGTGGATGTGATCGCCCTTGATATTACGACACGAGGTTTTTACTGGTTTGAAAATCCACAAAATGTCGAAGGTCCTTGGAAAGAGCATTTCGTACTCGACTTTACACGAAATGAATCACCTGTTTTTGGCGATGTGCTCGGAACGGGGACAAAGCAGGTCATAACGGGTGCTTCACCTTCAAGAAATGAAACAGGAAATCTTTTTGCTGTGGACTTTCCTCTTGATGGTAGTTTTAAAATACATCCTATAGGTGCTGAGGTTGAAGGCCGTAATAATGGGGCTTCGCTACTTAGTCACGGACTTGGTTTTGGTGATGTGAATAGTGATGGTTTGCAGGATATTATATATGGCTCCGGTGACGGTTTTATTAATAAAGACGGCGTTGAAGAAGACGTTCAACAAATGTACCCAGAAGGTGGCTGGTTTGAACAACAAATTTCACAGACAGGTGAGCGATCATGGAAATGGCATCTAATTGACCCCTTCGTTGCCATGGCCCAAATACAAGTAGTTGACGTTAACGAAGACGGTAAAAATGATTTAATCAGTGGCGCAGCCCATGATGTGGGACTATTTTGGTTTGAACAAGGGGATAATGTTGATCAATGGATTCCTCATGTGATAGACGATAGCTATACGCAAATCCATGCTACAGAAATGGCAGATATTGATGGTGACGGGGAACTGGATATTGTTGCGGGTAAAACGCCGCTGGCTCATTTTGGTCTTAAAGATATTGATGAGTACGGAACGCCTTATATTTATTGGTACAAGAAAATTAAAAATGAAAATGGTGATGTTCGATTTGAACGCCATTTCGTAAGTGATAATGCAGGCGTTGGTCGGCAATTTACAGTGCATGATATTGATAAAGATGGTTTGTTGGATATTGCGGTAGGTTCCCGCGAAGGTATCCATCTTTATCTACAGCAAAAATAAACAGGAAAAAAAATGAAAAAAGTGATTAAGATTATAGCGGTAGTTTTTGTTATGTTTTTATTGGTGTTTGAATTTGCCTCACCTCTTATCCTCGCCCCGACAGCGGGATTTTTTATTGATCCCTCATCGTCCACATCGGGTCAATATATCATCGACGCCAACGACAATGAATATATTGAAAGCAGTACTAATATCAGTTTTCAGCGTATTGAACTTGATGGCGCATATCACACAGAAGGCGCGTCTGTTGCAGATATTAACAATGATGGCCTCATGGATATTGCCACCGGTCATTATTGGTACGAGGCTCCCTCTTGGACACGTCATACTATTCGTGCCCCTTTGCAAGATGCTGTGGGCATCCCAAAATTATCAGATTATGTGAAAATTTATATTGAAAGTGGTGGTGAGAAGGATATCTGGTCTAAAGCTTACCCATTAGCATTTTTCAGTTTCCATGATGATGTCAATAAAGACGGATGGGTTGACGTGATTGCCGTTGACATTACCAGTGCCGGTATTTGGTGGTTGGAAAACCCGCAAGGTGCGCAAGGCGAATGGCCGCAACATAAAATTATGGATTTTAGCCGTAATGAAAGCCCAATATTTGCTGATCTGTTAGGGACGGGTAAACCACAAGTAATTACGGGTGCTGCTGAAAGTGCTGATGCTTCTGGCAAGCTTTATGCCATTGAATTTCCTGAAAGTGGAGGCTTTAATATTCATACAATTGAAGCAGATAATGAAGGGCGTAATACAGGCGCGACACTGCCAACTCATGGACTTGGCATGGGAGATATTAATGGCGATGGCTTACAAGATATCGTTTTTGGCTCCGGTGAAGGGTTCTTAGATAAAGATGGTAATCCTGCTGAGCGACAATCTTATGATGAAGGCGGATGGTACGAACAACAAATATCAGCACAAGGCGTTCTTTCTTGGAAATGGCATATAATTGACCCCATGGTCTCACTCTCACAAATTCAAGTGATTGATGTAAATGGAGATGGCAAGGACGATTTAATTAGCGGTATGGGCCACGGAAGAGGACTTTTCTGGTGGGAACAAATGGGTAATGATCAATGGAAAGCTCATCTGATAGACGATACATACACCCAACCCCATGCCACAGAAATGGCGGATATTGACGGCGATGGTGTCGGCGATATTATTACCGGGAAAACGCCACTTGCCCATATGGGACTTAAAGACCCCGATGAATATGGTACGCCTTATTTATATTGGTATAAAATCGTTAAATCAGAAAACGGAGAACCGCGCTTTGAACGCCATTTGGTTGATGATAATGTTGGTGTAGGGCGTCAGGTTTCAGTTGTCGATATTAATAATGACGGGCTACTGGATATAGCATCCGGCACCCGCCACGGCGTTCATATCTTTTTGCAAGAACGTGAATGATTAAACTTTAATATCTTCCAGTTCTACTTTACCGTCTGCAACATCACCTGCTTTATATCTAAGTGATTTTTTGTGACTTACGGTGAAGTTTTTACTTTCAATATCTGAAACCACATACCAGTCGGCTATGGAGGCTTCCTGCGTAATTGTCACCGTCATATAGCCGCGACCATAAGTACTGGTATAGGCCATATGATCATTTAGCTCGAGATACTTTTCCATAATCTCATCGGCATGTGGATTGTTGTCTCCTGCGCCAGGTGAGGTAATGCCTTGTACCGCAAATTCTGCGCCGTAATGTTTACCGCCGGTTTCATGACAAAGTGAATGAGCCCATCCACAGTGAGTGTCGCCTGCAACGACGATGGGATTAACGGCATGTTCTTCAAGCATATCTAAAACTCTTTTACGGGCGGGTTGGTAGCCGTCCCATGCATCGGCATTATATCTAAACCCAAGGTCCAGGTGTGCTTTCCAGCTTTCTTTTTGCGCATCTGAGCCCGCTGCTTTTTCTTCGTCCGTTAATAACGGATAAACGGGCGGTGATTTTTGACAGCTCATGATGATTTGCTGTCCCAGTATTTGCCAAGGAACGCCAGACTTTTTGGACGTTTTTAAAGTATTTCGCAGCCAACGTTCTTGAGGAGCCCCCAGCATTGAGCGTTCTTCGGTCTCTAAACGTTTATGAAATCCTTCATTATCACCGTCTATTACATCTTCGCCATAAGTAAGTCCGCGTTCGCGGCCGATTAGCCGGGTGTCTAACATCGCCAGTGTGACAAGATCGCCAAAATCAAATGATCGATAACTGACGAACAATTGTTCTTCACGCATTGGCATCCATTCGAAATAGGCTTGATTTGCCGCCGCGCGGCGTTTGTGCCAATCTCCTTCGCCTGGATTATGATTTTCAGCACCTTCAAAATAAGTGTTATTGGCAAATTCATGATCATCCCATGCACAGATAAAGGGAAAACGTCTGTGGATTTCCTGAAGATCAGGGTCCGTTCTATATTGCGCATAACGACGGCGGTAATCTGAAATGGTTACAATTTCATGTGGCGGATCTACCAAGCGACCCATCTTTTCAGCATTTTCTGACTGGTAGCGGCCTTGTTGATAATCATAGATATAATCGCCAAGATGAAGAACTGCATCAAATTCTCCGTTATCACATACGGCTTTATAGGCATTGAAATATCCAAATGGGTAATTTGAACAAGAAACAACAGCAAGGCGAACTTCATCCATACCCTGAGCACGCAATGTGCGTGTTTCTCCAATCGGCGAGATTTGGTCACCAACTTTAAATCGGAAATAGTATTTTTGCCCGGCTTTTAGGCCTGCGGCATCGGCTTTCGCAGTATAATCGTTGCCTTGTCCTGTGTGAATATGCCCATTGGAAACAATATCATTAAAGTTTTTATCGGTTGCAACATCCCAATTGACATGAAGAAGACCGTTGTGATTAATATTATCAGGTGTAATTCGCGTCCAGATAATAACCCGGTCTTGAAGAGGATCACCACTGGCAACACCGTGATGATAACCTACTTGGGTCGCTTCTTGGCTACTTGCAACACTGCTTACTGCAAGTGTGGCTGCGGCACCAGCTGGCACAGATTTTAAAAATTTACGTCGGTTTACATGATTTGTCTTTTTCATAGCATTTCCCTCCTAATTTATGAATTATAATAGACAGTGAAACGGACGCGTTGCAAGGCTTCTTTTAACGGGTTAACTCATATTTTCTGCATTAATGGCAAAGAAAAGCTCATCACCGGACGTAATTGCAGATTTCAAGGAAAGCACTGTAGGTACAATCTGCTCTGCATAAAAGCGAGCGGTTATGATTTTACTCTGTAAAAAACCTTTGTCAGGGTCACCACCCTCTAATCTTGTTTTTGCAGCGTGGGCGCCTTTTGCCATTAAATAACAACAAATAGCTGTACTTAATAATCTCAAAAACGGGACGGAGCCAGCAAGTGAATTGCTCATATTTTCTTTATATTGTTGGGCAAGCCAAAGGGCGCATTCTTTTGAGTGTTCTGTAGCTTTAATAAGGTTTTTACGGATGATATTAAATTCATCACTTTTGGGTAAAATTTCAGCAAAATCTATCATTTCAGCCATTAAGCTTTGCCAGTGTTTTCCGTTATTCATAGCGAGTTTTCGCCCGACCAGGTCCATGGCTTGTATGCCGTTGGTGCCTTCGTATATGGGGTTAATGCGTGCGTCACGTACTATTTGAGCGATACCTGTTTCTTCCATATAACCCATGCCACCGAACACTTGCATGGCAAGGGAAGCATTTTCGAAACCAAGGTCGGTACCATATGCTTTGGAAAGAGGGGTTAGTAAATCGGCAAGCCCTTTGTATTTTTCTGCCGTATCTGCATCAGGATGACATCTGCCTAGGTCAATCGCTTTCGCATTCAGATAAGTTAAGGCCCTTGCACCTTCTGTGCTGGCTTTAATGGTCATCAGCATGCGGCGAACATCAGGATGTTCAATAATGGGTGCTTTCTTATTGCCGGTTTTAACAGACTTTCCCTGAACGCGTTCTTTGGCATAATCCAGTGCCATTTGGTACGCCCGCTCTGAACATCCAATTCCCTGAACCCCAATGCTAAGGCGGGCATTATTCATCATGGTGAACATTGCGCTCATGCCTTTATTTTCTTCACCGAGTAAATAACCGACACAGTCTTCTTTTTCACCGTAGGCCATCACACAAGTTGGGCTCGCCATAATGCCCATTTTATGTTCAAGCGATACGGGATAAGCGCCATTTCTTTTTCCTAAACTGCTATCATCATTAATTAAATATTTCGGTATAATGAAAAGGCTAATACCGCGTGTGCCTTCAGGTGCGTCAGGAAGTCGTGCTAAGACCATATGAATAATGTTTTCGGTCATATCATGATCACCGTAAGTGATGAATATCTTCTGACCTTTTAGATGATAGCTACCGTCAGGTTGTTTGCTGGCTTTTGTGACCAGTGCTCCTACGTCTGAACCTGCCTGAGGTTCGGTTAAGTTCATGGTTCCCGTCCATTCGCCGGAAATTAATTTTTCAAGGTATGTTGATCGTTGTTCATCGGTCCCATGTGCTTCCAATGCCTCGATGGCGCTGCCAGATAATATGGGGCATAGGCTAAAAGCCATATTGGCGCTATCAATCATTTCCATTACGGCAATACCTAGAGTTTGTGGTAATCCTTGTCCGCCAAATTCTGGGTTGCCACATATGCTATTCCAACCATTTTCCGAATAGCTTTTATAGGCTTCTTTAAAGCCGCTTGCGGTAGTGACGCTATCTCCATTTAAGTTCGCAGCTTCTTTATCTCCGGAAAAATTAGTTGGTGAAATAACTTCATTTGCAAATTTTGCTGCTTCTGTCAGAACCGCATCTATAATATCGTCTGTTGCATCTTGATATAATTCAAGCTTAGTGACATCTGAAATTCCGATAACATCAGATAATGTAAATTTCATTTCTTTAACCGGGGCGATATATTCGGGCATGAGTATTCTTTCAATTTTTTATTTACATAGTTTTTCGAATTTATGGCTTTGCGTCAAGTGCTATTATAATTCAAAAATTTGACCATAAATTAAATTGCACTTAGGGTGTTACAGAAATAACAAATCTTAATAGGGAGAGTTATATGCTTGGAGGAATGCAGGACTGGCCATTACTCGTCGGTAGATTTATGGATTATGCTGACACAAACCATCCGCGAGTAGAAGTTGTAACCAAAGCAGTAGAAGGTGGAATACACCGTTATACTTACGCAGATATGCATTTAAGAACTCGAAAATTGGCGCAGGCATTAAAACGACTTGGTATTAATCAGGGGGAATGTGTGGGAACGCTCGCTTGGAATACTTACCGGCATGTTGAGACATGGTATGCTGCAGCGGGAATTGGCAGTATTTATCATACGATTAATCCACGCTTATTTCCTGAACAACTCACTTATATTGTTAATCATGCCGAGGATAAAGTTTTGTTCTTGGACCTTACCTTTGTACCTCTTGTGGAAGCATTTAAAGATAAATTTATTCACATAAAAAATTACGTTATTATGACTGATCTTGAACATATGCCGCAAACGAGATTGCCTAATGTTCTTTGTTATGAAGAATTATTGAATGCCGAAGATGGTAACTTTAAATGGTTAGAGATTGACGAAAATTCAGCATGTGGCCTTTGTTATACATCTGGAACAACAGGAGACCCAAAGGGCGTATTATATTCTCATCGTTCGAATTTTCTTCATTCAATGATTGCCGGAGCTAAAAATTCTGTCGAAGTTGGCGCAAATGATTGTTTTATGCCGATTGTGCCAATGTTCCATGCTAACGCATGGGGGGTGCCTTTTTCAGCAATTGGGGCAGGCGCAAAGCTGGTATTAAATGGACCCTGTCATGATCCAGAAGAATTGCAGCAATATATTATTGATGAGGGTGTAACGGGAACTGCTGCGGTGCCAACTATTTGGACTGGAATGCTCGCTTACTTAAAAGCATCTGGAAAAGACCTTGGCCCACTGACAAATGTCACCATTGGTGGTGCTGCCGCACCACGAAGCATGATAGAAGCATTTCAAGAAGATTACGGTGTCATAGTAAAACATGCGTGGGGGATGACAGAAATGGGTCCTCTTGGCACGATAGGGACAAAGACCAGAGAGGCCATAACCTTATCAAAAGAAGAGTGGCTAGACGTTCAATGTAAGCAAGGACGTACCTTATTAGGTATCGAAATGCGGATTGTTGATGACGAGGGTGTCGTACTTCCTTGTGATGGTGTGGCGTTTGGCAATCTGGAAGTTAAAGGTCCCTGTATTGTCGAACGTTACTTTAAGGCCGAAAAATCAGCATTAAGCGCTGATGGATGGTTTGATACGGGTGACGTCGCAACCATTGATCAATTTGGTTTTATGAACATCACCGATCGATCAAAAGATGTGATTAAATCCGGCGGCGAATGGATCAGCTCAATTGATCTTGAAAATACAGCGGTTAATCATCCTGATATTCTTGAAGCCGCCGTGATCGGAATATCTCATCCTAAATGGGATGAGCGCCCTTTGATGATTATTATTCCCATAGAAGGTAAAGCAATTACAAAAGAACAAGTATTAGAATATCTTGAAGGTAAGGTCGCAAAATGGTGGATGCCAGATGATGTAATTTTTGTTGATGAAATTCCCCATACAGCAGTGGGAAAAATATCCAAGAAAACACTTAGGAAACAATTTAAAGATTATACTTTTCCTTAAAGGCCGAGTTCAGCCTGTAATTTTTTCGTCAGTTTCTTTGAAATAATACCATAGGATGCTGAAATATAGTCTTTGGCGTCTTGGTTGTTCATTGCTTCTTTGGTTGTTAACTGCACCCATTTACCGCGAGCAAGGTAAGGGGCAGGGATTATGCCATCTAGTTCGCATAATATCTGAAAATTTAAATCACTACATTTGAAGCTCAAGCTGTGGGCATTTTTATTGCCTAATCCGGAATGAATAGCAAAAACTTTCCCGCCAATTTTCCATACGCTCGCATCCCCCCACTGAACCACATGTGTTGTGGATTTTAATGAGCCGCAATAATTATCAAATTCGTCCCTAGTCACTGCTTGAACTTATCTCGCTTTCTTTGTAACCGTAGCGGATCGCTTTAGCTTCTATTGGCTCATCAAGTGTGAGGGGGCTAGTGTATAATTTCCATTCGTTTTGGCCGATTGTTCGGTAACCAATTGATGCGCCCTCCGTATCACTGATGAGGAAAGTTTTACCATTCATCATATTAAAATTTACTGGTAAAGTTATTGGCTGTACGAGCCCCGGCCACATACTTTCTATAAGTTCATCTTCCGGCATAACGCTATAGTCTTCACCGCTTGCAATCCAATTATCCATTGCTTCACGGTGTTTATTTAATTCAGGGATAAATTCTTCATCGTCTGCGATATTATTCATTTCATGAGGATCATTATTAATATCATAAAATTCTTCAGCTGGACCGGGTTCGAACATTGCCGCTTGTTTTTGCGTTAAGGTGCCTTCTTCTAGCCCTTTCCATAAGGATTGCATTAAGGGTTGGTTGTCGCGGTAAGCAAGGTGCTGATAAAAAGGGATATCGGTCATATAATTGCGTATGTATTTGTACCTTTTTGAACGCACCGCTTTATATTTTGAAGGCTTGCCGTCAAAACGGTCTGCGGCGGCATAAATATATTCTGCTTCTTTGTCTTTACTTGGCCCGGCGATAACATGCCCTTGTAAAAAATCAGGTCGTTCGGCACCGGCCCAACTTAATATGGTGGCGGCAAGGTCGACAAAACTTATCATTTCATCTGTACGCTCATTTTTTCGGTAGCCATCTGGGAAGCG
The DNA here is from genome assembly GCA_018699075.1 of Kordiimonadaceae bacterium. Classification (GTDB taxonomy): domain Bacteria; phylum Pseudomonadota; class Alphaproteobacteria; order Sphingomonadales; family Emcibacteraceae; genus Pseudemcibacter. Next base: position 10,910 of record JABIPV010000042.1, read on the forward strand.
AATGAAGAACGGTACTTTTATTCCGGCATCATATAAACTGCGTTTGGCCCGAGGAAGGCCATCACCATGGTCGGTAGACCAGATAATGATGGTGTTATCTAATAGGTTATCTTCTTCCAGTTGTTTAATAACCTCGCCAAACATTTTATCCATCATATTCACATTATCATATTGACGGCCTATGGTTTCCCTTACTTTTTCGGTATCAGGATAATATGGTGGTATTTCAATTTGACTACGGTCTGTGAAATGGGTTTTACCTTCATCAAATTCGGCATTTCGTTTGTAATCTTTTTGTGCGCTTTCGACGCCATTATTCATGGAAGGCGGCCACGTATAACTTTCATGGGTGACACCAATGGTTTTATAAAAGAAGAACGGCTTACCATCAGGTCGTTTGCGCCAATGAGCTTCACTGCCTGTCTCATCCCAAATGGTAAAAGGGTTGCCGATTTGGTAATCCGTTTTTGCATTATTTGCTACATAATATCCCGCGGCACGTAATAATTCCGGGAAAGCTTTGACATTAGGTGGTGTAACTGCTTCATATTTATAACCCGGTCCATACAAGCGGTCCGCGCTTGATGTCCGCATATGCATAGTGCCAAGGGTTTGCATATGTGCTCCCATGATTGTTGCAGAACGGTTAGGTGCACAAACGCCAGCTGCGGTAAATGCATTATCAAAGATTAGACTTTGTTCGGCTATAGCATCAAGATTTGGTGTATTCGCAAGTCTATCACCAGCAAAGCCTACTCGTGAACTTAAATCTTCTGCAAGGATCAATACTATATTGGGACGTTGATTGTCCATTTGAGCATAAACATTAAATGTCGATAACAGACTAATTATCAATGAAGGAAATAATATTTTATATTTTAGTCTCATGGAAAACGCCTTTGATTATGAATTCTATTGCCATAATAAAAGCCCATTTTCGAAGCACGTCAATAATTGTTTTAATAATTAAGGTAATTTTGCTATGCAATAACTCTCGTGGCGGGCAGATTGATACAAGCATCAGTGCCAATACCTAAGTTACTATTTAATGTAAAACTACCGCTATGCAGTTCCACGAGTTGTTTCACGATAGGAAGGCCTAGTCCGGTTCCCGCTTCATTTGAATCTTGTATTTCATGGTTTTGACCAAATGGTAATAAAACTTGCTCTAATTGATTAGCTGGAATACCAATTCCATTGTCTTTAATATTTATGCTTACTGAACCATTGTGGTCTTTACTGATAGAACACTCAATTTCGCCACCTGAATGAGTAAATTTTACAGCGTTTGAAAATAAATTAATCAAAACTCTTTTTATTGCATGCTCATCTGCTTTAATGGTTGGGGAAGGGGCACAATTAAAAGCAATATTTAGCTTCTTTTCTTCCGCAAGCGTCATTATGACTTTTAAAGCACTTTTGGCGCATTCCCCTAAATCAAACTCCGTCTCGTTGAGTTCCCATTTACCTGCTCCTATTTTGGATAAATCAAGAATATCTTTTATTAGAACAGAAAGATGTTCCCCGCTGTCTTTTATGTCGTAAATATATTCTTTGTGTTTTTGATTGGTTACTTCACCGTAAATTCCAGATGTAATTGCGTCTGAAAAACCAATGATCGCATTAAGTGGCGTTCTTATTTCATGAGACATGTTTGCGAGAAAAGTTGATTTTGCTTCATTTGCGTCTTCAGCTTCAATTTGTAAAATCTTCGCTTCTTCTTGTGATATTGTAAGCTCTTTTTGGATTTTTTTACGGTGGGTTACTTCGCGTCTTAAACTATAGTTCCAAATTAACACTAAAATGACAATCATTAGCGCGATGCCAAAAATAACTAAAGCTAAAGTATAGTTTTGCTTTTGGGTGATTGTTAAGGAAAGCCATTTTCGACTTATTTCTGCTCTTTCGATCGGTGTGATAGAAAGCAATGCTTTTTGGATTGCACTTGTTAAAAGTGGAAAATCTTTATGGGTGCCAATTGTTAATGAAGACATATAGGGAGTATCGCCAACAACAACAATATTTGTTAAACCTTCCGCAGCAATATTGTAAGAAGTTAATGGTATGCTGGAGATATGCGCGTCAACTGTTCCATTTTCAACTAACCTTAAAGCTTCTTTAGCTGAACCGACTTCAATCATTTCTATATTTGGATAGTCATTTTTAATTCTGTCTGTAATTGCAAAATCAGTGACTTGAGCAATTTTTTTACCTATCAAACTATCTAAATTGCCATTAATATCTCCGCTTTCTTTGGCGAATATGACTTGGGAAACCGTCATGTAACTATCAGAAAAATTAAGAAATTCTTCTCGCGTTTCAGTTGGGCTAACTGTTGAAACAATATGAGCTTCTTTTAATTTTATTTTTTCTAAGCCTTCTGACCAATTTTTATTTTCAATCCATTCAAATTGAATATTTAATATTTCGCCTATTTTATTCAAATAATCACCTGAAATACCACTGAAATCACCTTCGCTGTCAATCATTTCAATTGGATAGAAAGCCGGGTCTGCCGCGACTTTAATAACATTGTTTTTTGCAAGCCAAGAACGCTCTTCGGATGTAAGCCCTAATTTATTATTTATTTGGTATTCACTCTGCCATCTTCTGGCGATATCAAGATATTCTTGTTCTGATACTTCCGACATGCCTTTTTCTAAAATACTGATCAATATAGGGTTTTCTTTGTGAGTAGCTATTCTGAATTCATCTATTCTTCTGGTATCAGTATGATACGCCCCTAGATTTGTAGACACTTTACTTGTTATAAAATGGAAGCAAGGAGTTAAGGTATTATGTCTA
>JABIPV010000041.1 GCA_018699075.1 Kordiimonadaceae bacterium
ATATGGATCAGGCCTGAGTGTTAACATTCTTAACTTAATAAATTAAGTAAGGACTATTAACCAAACAAGATAATAAAGGCGATAACCAAACCAAACAGGCCAGTAGCTTCAGCAAGCGCAAAACCAAGCATAGCTTGACCAAACACTGGTCCAGCTGCTGATGGGTTGCGGATAGCCGCTGATACGTAGTTACCAAAAATCACGCCGATACCTACACCAGCCCCGATTAGAGCCGTACAAGCAAGACCAGCACCGATATAACGAGCTGCATTTACTTCAGCATCTGCAGCGATTTGTGCGATTTCCATTTCCATTTTATTTTCCTTTAGTTCTGATAAGTTTTAATAATGTAATTAATATATACTCCACACACACTTAGTGCATATGAAGAGCGTCGTTTAAGTAAAGACAGGTAAGCATGGCAAAAACATATGCCTGCAAACATGCCACTAAAAGTTCAAGTCCCGTAAGCGCCACGATAAAAGCGAAAGGAAGAAATGCGCTTGCAGCGAAGATGCCGCCTAGGGCACCTAGGCTTACAACAAATCCACCAAATACTTTTAGCATAGTGTGCCCAGCTACCATGTTGGCAAACAAACGAACAGACAAGCTAATCGGGCGCGATAAGTAAGAGATAATTTCAATAGGCACCAAGATCAGTAATAAATACCAAGGAGCGCCTTCTGGCACAAAAAAACCAAAAAACTTTAAACCATGTGTCATAAAGCCAATAATCGTAACGCCAATAAAAACAAAGAATGCCATGGCAAATGTAACGGCGATATGACTTGTAAAGGTAAAGGCGTGGATCCAAGGAACCATTCCGATAAGGTTCGCCGCCAATACAAACATGAATAGTGAAAAGACGAATGGGAAATACTTGCGGCCTTCAGGACCTGCGGCATCGCCCAGCATTTTCGCTATAAATTCGTAACACATTTCTACACTGGTTTGCCAACGCCCCGGTACAAGTGCCCTTTTGCGCATGCCCATTGTTACAAATAAAGCAATAACAATAAATGTCGCAACCATAGCTGCTGCAGAATTTGTAAAGGAGACATCATACCCAGCTATTTCAAGCGGAGCACCCCATGTTTTAACGGTAAACTGTTCGAGCGGACTTGCCACGTTTATATCCCTCTATCTCTTTTCATCATCTTCATCATCCGGCCGCTTCGGCACCAATTGCTTGGCAGCCCGCATAACATTCACAATTCCCGCTGCGGCTCCTAACATGACCATTATGATCATTAACCACGGCTTCGTATCAAATAGTTGGTCTAAATACCAACCAAACAGCACACCTACCAGTAAACCGGCAACCAATTCTGCAACTAACCTTGTGGCAATGCCATAAGTTGTTGCTTCATTTAGTCCGCGGGCCTTTTTTGGTTCATTAGCCTCGCGAGCTGCACTGACACGGATGTTTAAATCATCCAAGTTTGCTTTCATTTCTTCCGACTTCTTATCGTCGTCAGCCACGCTTAGCTCCCTTGTTAGAATGGAATATGAGAATCACTATAAAACCCTTAAACCACACCCTTAAAATTGAGTGCAACATAGTTTCAGACGTGTTTCCTGTCAAGCATCAAAAAGCACTGAAAATTTAACCAGAACAACTTTTTTAACTTACTGAAAATAAAGACTTTTTTTGATAGGTATTTTTTTCGGCTTAAGACAAAAAAATATTATGCATTCTCAAAGTGAGAATCCCCTATCCGATCACGTATTTTTTCCGCGCTTTCAAGATCAACGGATACCAATTGTGAAACCCCTCTTTCCGCCATTGTGACACCGAATAATCTATGCATACGGCTCATACTAACCGCATTATGGGTCACAATAAGAAACCGCGTTGAGGTTTTTTTATTCATTTCATCAAGTAGATCGCAGAACCGCTCAACATTAGCGTCATCTAGTGGCGCATCAACCTCATCCAACACACATATAGGAGATGGGTTTGTCATAAAGACGGCAAATATAAGCGAAAGGGCTGTCAATGCCTGCTCACCACCGCTGAGCAGCCCGAGGTTTTGCATCTTCTTACCTGGTGGGCTTGCCATAATTTCTAACCCTGCATCAAGCGGGTCATCTGATTCTGTTAGTTCAAGATACGCTTCGCCGCCGCCAAATAAAGATTGAAATAGATTTTTAAAGTGGGCATTCACTTCATCAAAAGCTTTTAACATCCGTGCGCGGCCTTCACGGTTAAGGTCTGAAATAGCCTTGTTTAATTTTGTGATCGCTTCTTCAAGTTCTTCACGCTCACCAACGGATGTAGAAAGTTGTGCGGAAATTTCTTCAAGTTCTGTTTCTGCACGTAAATTAACGGCACCTAATCTTTCGCGTTCAATTTTAAGGCGCTCTAACTTATGATGGGAAGCATCTTCATCAGGAAGATCATCATTTTCACCAAGCTCCGTAAGGCCATAAAGTTCCGCCGGTTCACAATCAAATTCTTCATGAATGCGGCGAACCAGACTTTCTTTTTGCTCGCCAAATTGTTCCAAATTTGTCTCAAGGCGAACTTTTTGTTCACGCGCATCACTAACGGTTTTTTGAACATCACGCATTTCACGTTCTTTTACGGATAAAGCTTCTTCGGCCTCTGCGAGTTTTACTTGGGCTGCTTTGCGATCGTCTTCGGCTTGATCAATCATGACATTAAGTTTACGGCGTTCAATGACAATTTCACCGGGCCTATTCTCAAGAGTGGTTAATTCGTTGAGGGTCTGATCGCGGCGCACTACAAGATTTTCCAAATGAGAATTAATATTTTTGACACGAGACTGCCAATTATCATATTCAGTATTAATCTGGTCTAAACGATTAAGGCGCATTTCACTTTGATTATAGTGACTGTCATGAGCAATGCGGGCTTCGGAAAACTCATTACGTTTGCCTTCAACAATAACGCGATTTAGATTAATTTCATTTTCCAAATCTATAACCTCAGGCAATTTTTCCAAATTATCTATAGCGGCTCTATAGCGTGTATTTTGCTCTTCAATGTCTGTAATAATGTGGGCTAAGCGATCTTTTAGTGCGCTTTCTTCTGATTGATGACGGGCGGATAATTTTTCAGCTTCGGTAAGTTCGCGCCGTGCTTTAATGGCTTCATCATCCGCAGAACGCCAGGCATCACGGGCCGTATGACTTATCCCTTTAATGGTTGTTAATTCTTGTTCTAATTTTCTGTGAGCATCGCGGGCTTTATAAACTTCTTTTTCTTTGGCTGCGAATTCATCAATCAAATTTACAAGTCTATTTTTCTGTGCCAAGCGAATAGCGGCACCTGAGGGTGCTTCCGGTGACACACAAAGTCCGTCCCAACGCCACACACCTCCTGCCATGGTCACTAATCTTTGGCCCGGTTTTAAAGTTTTTAAAAGATCAAGCGCTTCTTGTTCAGTATCGACAACACCAATTTGGCTTAAACGACGCTTAAGTAGTGCCGGTGCCTTAACAAACTTATCAAGTGTATCAATGTTTTTTGGCAGTTCATTACCAGAAGCTAAAGGCGGCAGTTCGCGCCAATGAACCGGAGAAGATTGATCATCACTCGCGTCCAGATCACTATCAAGCGCGGCACCTAGGGCAGCTTCATATCCTTTGGTGACAGATAATTTCTCAAGAACAGGCACGCCCTCTTCATCATAATCAGCACTTAGCACTTCTTCCAGTGCTTCTTTTTCTGCCTTAAGTCTTGCCATTTTGCTTTCGCAAATTTGCAACTGGTTACGGGCTTCTTGTTCATTATGTAGTATAGATTGGCGTTTATCTTCTGCATCATTAAATTCAAGACGCATTTTGGTAATAAGTTGTTCGGCTTGCTTTAATTTCTTTTCTGCGCCGCTTAAGGACTGAGTGAAAAGATTATTATCTTCAAGAGTTGTTAGTCTTTCATCAATGGTAATCTTTTGATCTTCCAAAGCTTGAATTTGCTCTCTGCGTTCTTCAATTTCGCGAGAATAATTAAGGCGGTTCGCATTACGTTCAGCTTGTTGGCCCATTAATTCTTCAAGAACCAGTTCCGCTTCTAGAGTAAAGGCTTGTTTTTCTTGCAGAATTTTTTCTAGGCCTTCAATATTACCAGCCGTTCCAGCGATTTCATCTTCGATCAACTTCTTTTCAATTTCTAGTCGTTCGATGGTAGACGCACTGTCACCAATGCTTTCTTTTTCACGGATTTCATCTTGGGCAATTTGCTCAAGTAAAGCGGTTAGCTTATTTTGCGTTTCGACCACGCGTACTTCTTCACCGTCTAGCCCATCACGGGTGACTTTAATGCGGTGCAGTTTCGCAGACACTTCTGCTTCATTTTGACGAAGTTCAGGAAGTTTTGCCGCGAGTATGGCTTGTTCTTTACTTAACTTCGCAAGTTCCGTGGTGACTTGAGCCACAACAAGAGATATTTTGGTATCTTGCGCTGATGTTTCCCTGATGTTTTTTTGAATATTTTGCCATTCAATATATAGAAGTACTGATTGTAACTTTCGAATTTCACGTGCAACATTTTTATAACGTGTCGCCTGGCGGGCTTGATTTTTTAAGCTACGAATTTGATCATTAAGACCTATTTCCACGTCACCCAAACGTTCCAAATTTTTATTAGCACTTCTAAGTTTGCTTTCCGCTTCTTTACGCCGTGAATGAAGACCACTAATCCCCGCGGCTTCTTCGAGCACCGCGCGGCGTTCTTTTGGTTTGGCACTAATCAGTGAACCGATACGACCTTGAGATACAAGTGAAGGAGAATGAGCCCCCGTTGAGGCATCCGCAAACATTAATTTAATGTCTTTGCCACGAATTTCTTTGCCATTCATCCGGTAGGCAGAACCACTATCGCGTTCTATGCGACGCGAAATTTCAAGATCTTTTTCATCATTAAAAGCGGTTGGCGCTGTGCGGTCTTCGTTATCAAGACTTAAAGTTACTTCCGCAAGGTTGCGGGCGGGGCGGGTTGATGTTCCGGCAAAGATCACATCATCCATACCGCTACCGCGCATACTTTTGGCAGAATTTTCCCCCATTACCCAACGAAGTGCTTCGAGTAGATTTGATTTCCCACAACCATTAGGCCCCACGACTCCCGTAAGGCCTGGTTTAATAACCAGCTCTGTTGGGTCCACAAAGGATTTAAACCCAGATAGCCTTAGTCGTGTGAAATCCAATTTTACCCTTTCTTAAATACTGCTTTTTAATTCAATTCAGCTTCAATTGCCTGTTCAACCGATGCATATGTATTTCCAGCTACTTTACCGTTTACAATAATGGTCGGTGTTGCATTAATTTTGTATTTATCAATGCCATCTTGCTGTACCGCAAAGATATACTCGCCAATTGCTTCGTTACTAAAACAAGCGTCCATTTTTTTCTTATTCATTCCAACTTGACGCGCCAGCTTTTGAACTTCTGTCATGACGGTTTCAACAAACATCTGCCCTGCAGTTTGTTGATCATGGATGGCTGCTAGACGCTGATATTCACCGACATCATACCATGAAGTCTGACGTGTGAATAATGCATCCATAAATGTAACATAGCGACTTTCAGGAACACAGCGCGTTAAGACAGTTGCCTGCGCATCAACACCGTTAAGCAGAAAACTACGCATGATAATTTTTACTTTTCCAGTATCAACATATTTTTCTTTAATCCGAGGTAACACTTGCGTATGGAATGTCGCACAATGGTTACATGTAAGCGATGCATATTCGATCATTTCTATCGGGGCATTTTTATCACCAATGACCATATCGTAGTCTAGGAAACCAGCTTCCGATACTGTTTGAGCAACTTCCGTTACTTCAGCTACCGCTGTCGATTCAGCACTTGGCTCAGACACAGTCGCCGCTTGTTCTGTTATTTGTTCTTGAGCTGGTTCTTCGCCACATCCCCATAAAGAGAATGACATTACCCCGACTATTGCCGCTTTTAAAATTACAGCCATTTTTCGCTTATATAGTTGTTTAAACATGTTTCACCTACAATATATAGTTATTAATATAAAAATTAAACTTCCGACAAATCAAGTAAGAATGACAAAGAATTCAATCTTTTATGGTTTATTATTTTTATTTCGACTGGTACTACCCTGCCCTCGACGCGTAAAACGCTTTGTTTGCTTATCTTTCAGGGGTTTTTTCTTGCCTATTATTTCTGCGCCTACTTTATATAAACTTTCTCTGAGTTGGTCATCTTTTATCTCTTTAAGCATTAAATTTAATTCATTTTTTTGAGAATCAGAGAGAATCGGCGGTTGATGTTTCATGGTTGGCGCTTTTTCTTCCACGGGGCCATGATGAAATATTAGTCGTTCTACTGCCTTAAAACCGTAATAAGAGTTTATGCGGTCAATCACTAGTGGTTCCAGATGTTGCATTTCTGGTGCAAAACTTCCCGCCACCCGAATATGAAGTACACCGGGTTTGGCTTCATTTTCGTTACTTTTTGGCATAACGAGCCGTTCGGGAAGACTTGAGCGCGAAAGAACAGGGCCAACAATTTCGCTCCAATGCAATAAAATATCGCTTTTAGCAAAGCCAAAACGAGCAAAGGCACGATTATTAATGCCCCGGGCAATGTCTGCAATCGCCGTGGTTTTGAAGGTCCTTTTATGTTTTTTATAGTCTTCTTTAGCCATAGACGACACCTTAACCTGTTATGTTATTATTGGATATAAAAATGCAATATTGTATAGTTCATATAAGAATCACTAACACAGGGTAAATATGATCAGCGATACGGCGAATACCGAGAATAAAGAAGAGCTGGTTGATGGTTTGCTAGATTGGTATGATCACAACGCCCGCACACTTCCGTGGCGCATTTCGCCAGAAGATATCATCGGCGGCATTTCCCCAAACCCGTATCATGTTTGGCTGAGCGAAATAATGCTTCAACAAACCACTGTGGTCACCGTTATTCCATATTTTAAAAAATTCATTCAAGAATGGCCAACCATTGAAAAAATGGCCATCGCTAACCTTGATGATATTCTGGTCGCATGGGCCGGACTTGGATATTATGCCCGGGCAAGGAATTTACATAAATGCGCTCAACATATTACCAACAAATTGGGTAGCGCTTTTCCAACCGATTATGAAGGCTTGATAAAATTACCTGGAATTGGCCCTTATACGGCGGCCGCGATTTCTTCAATTGCGTACGATTTACCGGAAACTGTGGTCGATGGAAATGTAGAAAGAGTTATAACCCGCGTTTTTAACATCACGACGCCGCTACCTGATTCCAGACCGGAAATTAGGGAATTTGCAGAAAAATTAACCCCAAAACATCGTCCCGGTGATTATGCACAGGCGTTGATGGATTTGGGCGCGACCGTATGTACGCCACGAAACTTAAAATGTGGTCATTGTCCGATAGAAAATGAATGCCTTTCCCGCGCGCTAGGCACCGCAGCGGAACTTCCCGCACGAAAAAATAAAAAAGCAAAGGAAACAAGAAGAGGCTATGCCTTTTGGGCCGAATATGACGGAAAAGTATGGCTGAGACGCCGCCCGGAAAAAGGTTTGCTGGGTGGAATGATGGAAGTACCTTCAAATGAATGGGCGCCAAGCAATAGCTGGGAAAATATTCCCGACCCCAGGATACCCATTATTGCAAATTGGGAACTCTTGCCGGGAATGATCCGACATACTTTTACTCACTTCCATCTTGAGCTTAAAATCATTCGACTAGACCTCGAAGAAATGATCAACCTTCAGGAAGGGGAATGGTGCACTGTTAAGGATAAGGATAAATATGCACTTCCCACTGTGATGAAAAAAGTTTTTAGTCACGTTGGTGAGCCATTATTAGATTTATAACCTAAGGATATAAAATGAAACCGGTTTTCTTTTACGGCCTTTTTATGGACAGCGACCTTTTAAAATCCAGCGGATATCAACCAACACATGCGCGCATTGCCTGTCTTAAAGATTACCGATTACTTCTTGGTGAAAGGGCCACCTTAATTCCAGAAATTTGCCATGAAACTTGGGGTGCTATCATAAGCTTAAATGAACAGGAACTCAAAAAACTTTATTGCGCGCCTTCGGTTTCAGATTACCAAGCCATCGACGTAGTATGTGAAACATTAAAGGGCGATCAGATTGAAGCCAAAGTTTACGTTTTGCCCAATGATTATCCCTTATCCGACCCAATTGATGCGAATTATGCAAATCAATTATTGGACATTTGTCAGAAAATTAAGCTACCTATAAGCCACCAACAAATGATAGAAGACATTATAATAGCAATAGAGGATCAATGAATGCTGATACTTCACGAAAACATGGAATCTGGAAATGCCTATAAAGTGAGGTTGCTTTTATCATTACTTGAAACACCTTTTGAAAGTATTCAGTATGATGTGGTTGCAGGGGCAACACGTACAAAAAACTACCTTACCAATATTAATAAAAATGGCCGTATACCTGTGCTTCAATTTGAGGATGGACGCTGTTTACCGGAATCAAATGCTATCCTTTATTACCTATCGCAAAATACTAAATATTTTCCGACAGATACATGGGAGCAAGCCAAAGTTATTGAATGGATGTGCTTTGAGCAATATTCACATGAACCATTTGTCGCCGTGGCAAAATTCATTCTGACCATGCTACCCGAAAATACATCCCGCCGTGTTGAAATACCGACGCTACATGAAAAAGGGAATACTGCTCTGCAGATTATGGAAGATCACCTCTGTCAACATGACTATGTTGTTGGAAAGACACTGACCATAGCCGATATTTGCCTTTATGCTTATACCCATAAGGCCCATATGGGGAGTTTTGATATGTCTCGTTTCCCTGCCATAAAGGCTTGGTGCTCAAGGATTGAGAAAGAAGAAAATTATACGGAGATGTATTATGACCTCTGAAAAAATTCATCACGCTACATGCATGTGTGGTGAGATCACACTTGAAGCCAAAGGGCCCGCAAATTACGTGGAATATTGCCACTGTAAAACCTGCCAACAATCCGCAGGGTCGAGCTACATTATTTGGTGCGTTTTTAACAAGGAAAAAGTAACCATCACAAAAGGTGAGATGAGTTATTACAAGTCCAGCGCCAAATTAAAGCGCGGATTTTGTGGTAACTGCGGCTCCACCATGACGGTTATTACTGAAAAGTGCCATGATATCGCCCTTGGTGTAATGGATCAGCCCAATGATTTCAAAATCACACAACACATCTGGACCAAACGCGCTTTGGATCATTTTAAATTGGATGATGATTTACCTAAATATGATGAAGATGGTCCGCTTTAATAAAGTTTGGCTATTGTGTCGTAATCAGCCAGTGTATCAAGTGGGCCAATTGCCCCTAAACTTAAATCGCTACCATTCAATATACGCGCCGTACATTTCATAATTGCATCACCATCAACTATATCGATTTTTTTCAGAGTTTCTTCGCGGGGAATATGTTTGCCGAATATCATTTGTTGACGGCCAAGTTGTTCCATGCGGCTAGTGGTATTTTCAAGTGACATTAAAAGCCCTGCTTTTAGCTGTGCTTTTGCCCGTTCCACTTCCTGATCACTAACTTTTGCTGTCAATTTATGTAGTTCTTCTGCAACAACCGGCACAAGTTCACTGACCTGATCAGGGCCCGTACCCGCGTGAACCGCAAAAGTACCCCCATCAACATAGGATGCCATGTAAGAATAGATCGAATAAACAAGTCCGCGTTTTTCACGTATTTCCTGGAAAAGGCGCGATGACATACCGCCGCCAAATATCATCGACATAACTTGCGAAGTATAATAATCAGGGTCATCAAAAGACAACCCATCGAGACCGAACAATAAATTTACTTGCTCTAATTCTTTTTCAACACGGCTTTCGCCACCGGAATATACGGCTTTTTCTTTGCTATGATCTCTTTTTAAATCAAGACCACCGAAATGATCACTGACCATACTTACAAATTCGCTATGGTTTAAATTTCCCGCGGCGACCACTGCCATTTGTTCGGCCTTATAATGACCCGACATATAATTATCCAAATCATCTGGCTTAAAGCTGTTTACAAGATCGGTTGTCCCCAGTATAGGCCTTCCTAATGGCTGCTCCACATATGCTGCAGACTGTAATAAATCAAAAACAATATCATCCGGCGTATCTTCGGCTTGGCCAATTTCCTGAATGATGACACCGCGTTCACGTTCCAGTTCATCTGCTTCAAAAGTTGAATTTTGCAAAATATCACCCAGAACATCAATACCGAGTTCCAGATCTTCCTTTAAAAGGCGCGCATAATATGTAGTGTGTTCACGGGAAGTATAAGCATTTAAATACCCGCCGACATTTTCCACTTCTTCGGCAATATCAAGAGCCGTTCTACGCTCAGTTCCTTTAAATGCCATATGTTCGAGCATATGAGAAAGACCGTTCTCATTTGGCGTTTCAAAACGTGACCCCACATCGACCCAGGTGCCTACGGTTACTGTTTCTACATGTGGCATAATATCGCTAACGACACGAAGACCGTTATCAAGTTTCGTTATTTCAACGCTCATAAATTATCCCGGATGTAGGCCTTTAAAATGGTCATATCATTTTTCAAAACATCAAATTTTTCAGGACGATCAAATAAATCAGCCATATGGGGTGGTAATTCGGGATGAGTACCAGTGACTTCTTTCACTGCTTCGGGGAATTTGGCGGGATGCGCTGTGCTTAAGGAAACCATCGGCACCGCTTTATTTTTCCAATTATTACGCGCTGCATGGATACCAACGGCCGTATGCGGATCAACTACTTGACCAGAGCCTTTAAATACATCGCCGATGGTTTTTTTTGTGTTTTCTTCACTCACACGTTCCGCATCAAAAATAGCTTTCGTATTACCGAGTGCTTCATCAGAAATATTAAATTGACCTGATTGATTTAAACCGTTCATAAGCGCGCGGATATCATCACCACTGCCATCATAAACATTATACAGCAGTCGTTCAAAGTTGCTGGACACTTGAATGTCCATGCTTGGGCTAATAGTGGGGATAGTTTCACCGACTTTATATTCACCGCTTTTAATCGTACGTGATAAAATATCATTCACATTGGTAGCTACAACAAGTTGGTCAATAGGAAGGCCCATTTGTTTTGCAATATAACCCGCATAAACATCACCAAAGTTCCCAGTCGGCACACTGAACGAAACCTTTTTATCGGGCGCACCTAATGCAACTGCAGACGTGAAGTAATAAACAATCTGCGCCATAACCCGTGCCCAGTTGATACTGTTAACCGCAGAAAGATTAATTTCATCACGAAATTCCAAATCATTAAACAGCGCCTTAACCAGTGCCTGACAATGGTCGAAGTCACCTTCAATGGCGATGTTATGAACGTTATCTTCTATTACAGTGGTCATTTGTTTACGCTGTACATCCGACACTCTACCTTTTGGATGTAACATAAATATTTGCGCATGGTCGCTTCCTTGAACGCAATCAATTGCGGCTGAACCTGTATCACCTGACGTGGCGCCAACGATTGTAATTTTCTCACCGTTTTTCGTTAACACATATTCAAACAAATTACCTAAAAGCTGCAAGGCTACATCTTTAAACGCGAGTGTTGGCCCGTGAAATAGTTCTAAAATCCATTCATTGGTATCTAACTGTGAAAGGGGCGTAATGGCATCGTGACGAAAGCTTGAATATGCTTTTTCGATCAACCCTTTAAAATCATCTTCAGGAATTTCCGGACACACATAAGGAGACATAACCGTAAAGGCTATTTCTTGATAAGACTGTCCCGCCATGGCCTTAATTTGATCATGGGATATTTGCGGCCACGTTTCTGGAAGATATAATCCGCCGTCCCGTGCTAAACCTGTTAAAAGTACTTCTTCAAAATTTAAGTCTGGCGCTTCGCCGCGCGTACTTACGTATTTCACTAATGATATCCTTTTGGATTTTAAACTGATTTCTTATTAATATGGGCTATAAGATATATACCGACTAACACAATTGCCAAGCCAAACCAAGTCAAAGCGTAGTCAAGGTGATTATTAACGATATTAAATTCTGTGCGCCCTGCTATGGGAAACCGATTATCAGTATTTTTCTTCTCGGCAGAAAGAAACATCGGGAATGTATTAGCCAGGTTCATGGTATCCGACATGCCCTCAAGATCGCCATAAAACCACATATTATTCTCAGGTTCATTTTCGGGACCATACCATAATTTTCCCCAAGGTTTTCGTAGCAATGCTGTAATCGTTACGTCACCACTGATCTGTGTCTGGGGCCTTGTGTTTACTTCTTTTAACGTCTCAGGAACCCAACCACGATTGACAATCACTTGTTGGTCGTTTGCTAATATCATCGGCGTATATAAATCATACCCCGGTTCACCATTTGGGCCAACGCTATACATTGTGACTTCATGATCATTATCAAAAGAACCCGAAACCTGCACCCTTAAATATTCCAGTTCATCCATATCATTGGCGTCCTGTGGTAACGAAACAGGTGTCCCTTTTGCGCGCGCGTCAATTTTATCCAAAAGTGATAATTTCCAATCCAGTCTTTCCACTTGCCAAAAGCCAAGCTGGAGCAAACAAATCAACATTGGGATGGTTGCCAAAGTAGGCCAAAGTCTTGGTTTGAATTCGTAAGAAAACATTGTTTATTTATCCAATTTGCCTTCACGCGCTTTATATAAATACTGCATTGCCACCATTATACCTTTCGCAGGGCGAAGCATAGCAATCGCACCACCAATAATAACCGGGCCCCATAATATAGCATGTAACCATAAAGGAGGGTGATAATTCACTTCAACAAAAAGGGCAAGGGCGACGACAATAAATCCAAGAATTAAAATGATAAACACGGCAGGGCCATCACCGGAATCAAATTCAGAATAATCAAGATCACATTGGTCGCAGCCATCGGCGAAGTCAAGAAAACCCTTATATAGTTTTCCTTTTCCACACCTAGGACAACAACACCCCAGCCCCGCTTTTACTGGCGAGACTGGGGTG
>JABIPV010000039.1 GCA_018699075.1 Kordiimonadaceae bacterium
ACTTTTTTTATTGTTTTTAATTCATATTTGCGCGGACTTCGGCGCGTAAATTATCAATAGATACTAGGTTATCATTCACTTCTATATTCCAATAGGTCCAGCCATTACAGCTTGGCGCGCCTTGCAGCAGTGCACCTACCTGATGGATTGATCCTTTACTATCAGCACTGACGAGTGTGCCATCTGCGCGTACTTTTGCGATATGTCTTTTACCCGGGCCATAAAGCATCGTGCCTGGTTTAATCATGCCATTTTCGATAAGTGATCCAAACGCAACGCGGGGAAGGGAGCGCTTTGCGGGTGTGATATCAAGATCTTCATCGGTTAATGGCTCAATGGCGTTAATGCGGTCAGTGGCGAGGCTGATATATTTATCTTCGCGCTCGCAGCCAATGTAATGGCGGCCTAGTTTCTTGGCCACTGCACCTGTGGTGCCGCTTCCGAAGAACGGATCAAGCACCACGTCCCCCTTATTCGTTGATGAAAGGAGTACACGGTATAAAAGTGCTTCTGGTTTTTGAGTTGAATGGCCCTTATGTCCATTTACCTTAAGGCGTTCTTTGCCTGAACAAATGGGGATGGTCCAATCTGAACGCATTTGAATATCATCGTTAAAGGCCTTCATGGCTTCATAGTTAAACGTATATTTATTAAAGCCTTCGCCTTTATTGCACCAAAGTAGTGTTTCATGGGCATTGGTAAAGCGTGTGCCGCGGAAATTGGGCATCGGATTTGTTTTGCGCCATACAATGTCGTTAAGAACCCAATAGCCAATATCCTGAAGGATTGAGCCGACACGGTAAATATTATGATAGCTGCCGATTACCCATATGGTGCCAGTATCTTTAAGTACGCGCCTTGCCGCCGTTAGCCAATCACGTGTAAATTTATCATAAGCGTCAAAACCAGAGAACTGATCCCATGTGTCATTTACAGCATCAACGTGAGAATTATCAGGCCGATGAAGTTCGCCTTTTAGTTGCATGTTATAAGGTGGGTCAGCGAAGATTACATCCACTGATTTTTCAGGTAAGCTGTTCATAAGCTCGATACAGTCCCCTTTTAGAATATTATCTAAAGGAAGAGTTTTATAAGATGTTTTTGCTACAACGGATTTTGCTTTGCGGGGTGCTGCGGCAACTTTTATTTTTATGTTTGTTTTCTGTGTCATGGACAGAATCATGATTCATTTGTCGAATCAGGTCAAGTGTTTTTTTTACTTGAATCAATCACTTATAACGTTTTGATGAGTCATTAGGTTACGAATTGGCGCAAATGATTTTCTGTGAAAACGACTCGCACCCACTAGGTTTAGTGCTTCCATATGTTCACGGGTACCATATCCTGAATTGCGTTCCCAGCCATATTCAGGGTGAATTTTTGCCAAATTTTTCATTAAAAAATCTCGATTTACTTTAGCAATTATCGATGCCGCGGCGATAGAAACGGAAATACTATCACCTTTTATGATTGCCGACGCAGGTGCGTCGAGGGTCGGAAGTCGGTTTCCATCGACCAGAACATGATCTACTTTTCGGGGTAAATTTTGCACAGCACGTGACATAGCGAGCATACTGGCATGGAGTATATTAAGCTCGTCAATTTCCTCGAGCGATGCTTCACCAAAACCAAACTGGCATGTCTCTAAAATGATGTCGCTAAGTTCTTGGCGTTTTTTGGCACTCAACTTTTTTGAATCGTTTAAGTGGTGGGGAATATTACGCGGGTCAAGGATCACGGCGGCGGCAATCACCGGACCGGCTAAAGGGCCACGGCCCACTTCATCAACACCGCATATAATTTTATCCGGCGCGCCGAGTTCTATTTCTAAGTCGTAACTTGGTGTTTGTTTTTTCATGGATGAAACTATAGACTTTGAAAAAATAAGAATAAAGCGAAGATATTAATGATAACCATAATTATACCCACTTTAAAAATTGATGATCAATTGGAAAGACTGTTAAAAACCCTGCCCAATGATGTGATCATCGTGAACGGTGGGCTGGAAACATATAGTTTCGCTGAATACAATATTATTAATAGCAATCCCGGACGGGGACTTCAGCTGAAAACGGGGGCTATCTTTGCCAAAGGCGATTGGCTTTTCTTCCTGCATGGGGACAGTGTTCTTTGTAAAGGGTGGATCGATACGCTTCAACGTCATACGGAAGATCAGCCTGAAAAGGCGATGGCCTTTCGACTACGTTTTAATGATGATGGTTTCTTTCCACGCCTGCTGGAACATTGGGTACGGTTTCGGTGCTGGGCCTTTGCACTTCCTTACGGTGATCAAGGATTGCTTATATCGCGGTCTTTATATGATCAAGTAGGAGGGTATAATGATATGCCGCTGATGGAAGATGTTGATATTATAAAGCGCATTGGACGCGCTAGGCTTGAAATGTCAGATCAAGTGATCATTACCTCTGCTGAAAAATATAATAAGTATGGCTATTTGTTTCGCATGTTGCGAAATGGCTTTTGTCTTTTGCTTTATAAGCTCGGCGTAGACCCCATAACCATAAAGAAGGTTTATTAATGCAGAAGCATCTGGTTATATTCGTTAAAGCGCCAATTATGGGACGGG
>JABIPV010000052.1 GCA_018699075.1 Kordiimonadaceae bacterium
GGCATTAAAATTGAAATTGCATCGTGGCGCAACATTGTGCCAAATGTCTGGTCACTTCATATTCGTGACGCCGCCTCGCCCATGTGTTTTACCAATGGCAAAGGGGCAACCAAGGAAAGCGCCCTTTGTTCGGCCCTCGGTGAATATATTGAACGGTTGAGCTGCAACTTTTTTTATAATGATCAATACTTCGGTGAAGAAATTTGCAACAGCAAATTTGTCCATTACCCCAATGAGAAATGGTTTAAAGCGGGCACCAATGATGCCCTGCCCGAAGGTTTACTAGATGAAAATTGTCTTAATATATATGACCCTGATCAGGAACTTAGGGCGTCCCACTTAATTGATACCAATTCAGGACTGGTGGGGCGCGGCCTTTGCGCGCTGCCTTATATACGCCAATCAGACCAGCAAGTGGTGTATTTCCCGTCTAACCTGATTGAAAACTTATTCGTCAGCAACGGCATGAGCGCTGGAAACAATATTTTGGAAGCGCAGGTACAGGCGTTATCGGAAATATTTGAGCGGGCAGTGAAAAAGCAAATTATTGAAGAAGAAATTATCCTGCCCGATGTGCCGCAAGATATACTGGCAAAGTACCCACATATTCTGGCAGGCATAAATGAGCTCGAAGACAAAGGCTTCCCTGTTGTGATCAAGGACGCGTCACTCGGCGGCGTGTTTCCGGTGATGTGTGTTACGCTGATGAACCCCAAAACCGGCGGTGTTTTTGCATCATTCGGGGCACATCCCAGCTTTGAAGTGGCGTTGGAGAGATCCCTCACGGAACTTTTACAAGGCAGAAGCATTGAAGGATTAAATGATCTGCCGCCGCCGACTTTCAATAGTCTTGCGGTATCTGAACCTAATAATTTCGTTGAACATTTCATCGATTCAACCGGATTAATATCTTGGAAGTTTTTTAGCGCCAAGCATGATTTTGATTTTTGTCCGTGGGATTTTTCAGGCACCAATCAGCAGGAAAACGCAACCCTGATGAATATTCTAAGCGATTTGGGTAAAGAGGTTTATTTGGCCGTTTATGATGATTTTGGCGCAACCGCCTGCCGCATATTGGTGCCGGACTATTCAGAAATTTATTCAGCGGATGATCTTATCTGGGATAATAATAACCGCGCACTTGATTTTAGGGCAGACATTTTAAACATTCATGGGCTCGATGATGAGGCGCTTGAAAGCTTAGTGGAGCGATTAGAAGATATTGAACTTGATGATCGTTCAATGATTTCAAGCCTGATCGGTATTGAATTTGATGAAACAACCATTTGGGGAAAGCTCGATATTGGTGAGCTTAAAATTCTTCTTCATTTGGCACTTGAAAATTTCGAAGACGCGAAAGAACTTATCTTTGATTTCATCAATTTTAATGATAATACGGTGGCGCGGGGGTTATTTTATCAAGCGCTCAACGCCGTGCTTGATATTACGCTGGGCGAGGAATTGAACATCGAAGACTACCTCCCCAACATGACCAGAATGTACGGCGAAGACATTATGCAAAACGCCGTAGGCTCCGTCACCGGAGAGGTAAAATTCCACGGCCTAACCAAAACAAGCCTAAAACTAGAAGGCCTAGACAAACACCAGCGCCTCATACAAAGCTATAAGAAAATCCACAAAGCTAGAGAAATCGCCGTGAATAATTGAAATTTGAGGGATTTTGTTGAAATTTTTTTGTGAAATTTGAGAGTCTGCTTACGACCTAAAGCAGACATTCGCAGTCTATTAAAACTTCGTCTCATTTAAACGACATTTTGTCGCAAAACTCTCGTGAAGTCTTCAGAAATCATGTCTAATTGTATTCAAAAGCCTCTCGCTGTCTAAATTTACTTGGGGATGGGAGAAGCCAATGGGAACTGCGGGATGATACTGATAAATTATTTAACGACTTCGTGGCGTCATTTATTGAGACATAAATTATTCAGCTTGATAAATATTCTTGGTCTTGCCATCGGCCTTGCTGCAGTTATTCTAATCACTCTATTTGTACGTGATGAACTCAATTACGACGATTTCTGGAGTAATGCGGATAATATTTACCGTACAGAAGTCATTTTTAAATCTACGGGACGTGAAGATATGCAATTCGTGTATACGCCTGGTCCCGTTATCCATGCATTCAGAAAAGACTTTCCACAAATTGAACAGGCGGCACGTATTTGGCGATATGAGTCTACTCTTATTCAAGATGGTAATATTTTCACCGATGAAATTACTCTTGTAGATCCTGAAATTATAAAAATTTTTGATTTTGAAGTCGTAGAAGGTGATCTGGAAACTGCACTGAGAAATAACAACGGCTTGGTGTTCAATGAAACAATGGCAGAAAAATATTTCGAGGACAGAAGCCCAATTGGTAAAACCATAACCATAGATTTTGACAACCTCGTGCGTGACTACGTGGTGATGGCGATTATCAAAGATATGCCGACTAACAGCCAACTAGCCATAAATTCTATGGTACTAATTATGGAAGAAGACTGGAAAGAAGTAGATTGGATATTCCATGATTGGTCTTCGTTGGGGTCGCATTTTTATTATTCTGTCCAGCCCGGAACCAAGATAGCAGAAATTAACGATCAAATGCCTGAATTTGTTGACCGCAATATTCCCAATCGAAGAGCTGATCCGGACTATAAAGTATCGAGCGGATTTTTAATCAAGTCCGTCAATGTAAGAGACCTGCATCTAAAGGCAACTGGAATGGGCGAGTACCGGGTACGCGGTAGCATGACAACCGTTATAATTTTTTCGGCTATTGCCAGCTTAATTTTGATTATAGCTCTGATAAACTTTATCAATTTAAGCACTGCGCGGGCAAGTCAACGCGCCAAGGAAGTAAGCTTACGCAAGGTGGTTGGCGCGACGCGAAAAGATTTGATTGCTCAGTTTCTAGGCGAGTCAATTATACTTACGATTATCGCCTTTCTGATTTCAGTTGTTATGGTTGAGCTGGCGCTGCCAATTTATAATGAAACGCTGATTAAGGAACTTAGTTTAAGTTATCAACTGAGTGATATTGTCATTTTTAGCAGCTTTGTGTTGATAGTGGGAATGTTAAGTGCAATTTATCCTGCATTGGTGCTATCCAGTTATCGACCGGCGGAAGTGCTTAAGGCCAATAAATCTAGTGAAACTGTTGCATCGAGCAAATTAAGAATGGTCTTAGTGATTATACAGTTTTCTGTTTCTATTTCATTATTCGTGTCCTCCGCCGTCGTTTATGGCCAGATGCAATATGCGAAAAATACTGATTTGGGATTTAACGAAGAAAACCTTTTGGTTGTCGACAGAGTTTATCGCGGGAATATCTCAGAGAAACTTCCAACATTAGTTAGTGAATTTAGGCGCATTTCTGGAGTGTCTAGTGTGTCTTGGTCGAATTTCATTCCCGGTCATATGAATGAAAATAATACAGCGGTCCGTAGAGCTGATATGGCCCGTGAGGATGCTTTACCAGTAGGCGTTAGAAGGGTGGGTTACGATTTCTTTAATACAAGTCAGACACCATTATTAGCGGGACGTGAATTTGATATTAACCGAAACGACGGACCAGCCGAAATTGACGATGATGATGCAGGGAAAGATAACTGGAAGGCCTCAATAATTATTAATCAGTCAACCTTACGTAATCTAAACTTGGGTAGTCCCGAAGACGCAATCGGTGTATCCATTTTCAGGAGTAACGATGACACTTTGACAGAATATGAAATCATCGGTGTCATACCTGATCTTCACCTTGAAAGCCTCCGAAAAAGCACGCGCTCTGAAATTTATACCTTGAGAGCATCTTCAGCGGCGGCAATATTCGTTCGTTTTGTGGGAGAACCGCAGACGTTGGTGGATGAAATTGACATAATATGGACACGAGAGGCCGGCGGGATTCCGTTTGAGTATGAGTTTTTAACGGATGCAATTGCAGGGCAATACCAATCAGAGCAAGGTCAGACGACCATGCTCACTGCCTTCACTGGTTTAGCAATTTTTATTGCCTGTCTTGGTCTCTACGGTTTGGCTAGTTTCATGGTTGAACGGCGAAAAAAAGAAATTGGTATTCGCAAAGTTATGGGAGCAAGCAGCGCAAATATTGTTAGACTTATGCTATGGCAGTTTTCAAAACCAGTAATTATTGCTAATCTGATCGCATGGCCATTCTCCTATTTTGTCATGTCCTATTGGCTTGAGGGTTTTGTCTACCGAATTAAAAACCATGAGATTCTTACCTACTGTATAGTAGCAGGGGCTGCCGCGCTTGTACTTGCCTGGGCAACGGTAGCAAATAATACTTATTTTATTGCTATAACTAACCCGATCAAAGCTTTAAGAGATGAATAATATTTCGAGTGTCTGCTTTTGGCCGAAAGCAGACACTCGCGGAAGATCAATCGACACTGTACTTAATTATTCCCCGTACCCTAGTTGCCCAACGCCTAGCCCACTAAATACGTTCCATCCATCTAAGGAGGAGCTAATGGCCCAGAAAACAAGTTGAAAGAATATATATCACGGGTCAATCATCCCAATCTATAGGGGCATGAGTTGATTGCCAGTGAAATTATAAAGACATTCGCTTTTTGATGGCTGTGCCAAAAATGATCACCTATCTCCTCCCTGCCGAGTAGGCGCGAGACCCCGTGAAGATTTTGAGAAGGTTGACCAATCCTTGGATTGTATGTTATTTTGAGGTTAAAATAGATTGATTGGGAATGCTTATCCCTAGGATTCAGTCACATGGAATGCCGTTATGTGGCTGTTGTGATTATGGTTTGCGCTCAGCGCGAAAGATTTGGAGACTATGATGAAAAAGATTTTAATTGCAGTAGCAATGCTACTGGGGCTGGCGTCCAATGCGGCACAGGCTGAGACTTTCATATGGAATGAGGGCAGTAATGGAGATGTTTCTGCTTTGCAGACCATGACACTTGCTCTCGGTCAGAATGTGATCAAGGGAGATACTGATGGTATCGATAATGATAAATTCATGGTGGATTTTTCTGATGGTGAACCAGGGCGGAAAATTCGGGCAATCGAATATTATTTCAATATTTTTGATGGGTGGTTAGGGGGTGACAGCATACTTGATGATATAGAGATAGAAATTGTGCCTTTGTCATTGAGTAGCGTCGGGGTGATTAATGATCCTTCTGTACTATCTACATTTATGAATGGCGATCGTATCTTGGGGGTAAATAGTTTGCAAGACGATGCAAATTTTCATTGGAAATATAGGATTTTGGTGACTTCCGATGTACCTGAACCTGCCACCTGGCTGATGATGATCCTTGGCTTCGGCATTGTTGCCAGCATGTCCAAACGGCGCCGGAAGGCTGATGTGTTGACGCAGCTAGGCTGAAAATGGCTTAAAGGCGTCCATTAGAGAGCCTTTTTCGTTAGTGCTTCGGCATGAGTTGATTGCGCGTGAGATTATAAATTGGTTTACAGATAGATTGAAAACATAAAACTATAGTGCCATGCGCTTTTTGAGGGCTGTACCAAAAATATTGCCTATGAAAGCTGAAACGAACCATATCCAGCCGCTCAGGCTTGCGCTGCTGATACCGCTAAAGAAGGCGCCAATGTTGCAGCCGTAAGCGATACGGGAGCCGTAACCAAGCATTAGTCCACCAATTAAGGACACAACAACAAGTTTCAAACCAATGTTCCAGTTAAGTTTAAATGTCCCTAATATTTGCGCGGCAATCAGTGAGCCAAGAAAGATACCTATATTCATAACGGAGGTTACATCAAAGAAAATTGAACGGTTTAAGGGTTCTGAATTATTCCAATAGCTCCACCCCGAAAGGTCAGCGCCTGTGACGGTCAGCGCTTTTGATCCCCAGAGCGCGAAAGCACTTGTCACGCCCCAGGGACGCCCTGCTATTAACAAAGTTAAGAAATTGGCAAGCACCAGTAGTAAGATGACGGCAATGATGGGCCATTGTCCTTGGACGAGTCGTTTCAAACGGCCCGTTTGTGATTGATCGGCATCGTAAGTTAAGATTTTACCGTAGCGGCGTTTTTCAAAAAATAAGGTCAGTACAATAACAAACGCGCATATTATTAGAGTAACACCAAGACCGCCAACAACACCAAATTCAGTGGTCAGGTTAATCGGTGTTCCCGGTAATGAACGCCAAAAGGCGATATCATATGCGCCCCAAACAGACCCAGCGATAAAACCGAAAAGGGTGATAAATATGCGCACACTTCCAGCACCTGCCCATGATAAAACACCCGATGCACAACAACCGCCAAACTGCATTCCAATGCCAAATAGAAAACTCCCAAAAATGGCGGCAATGCCAATGGGGGCAACGAAACCCGTTACATCATTACCAAATAAACTGCCTTGTGCGAGTATGGGGTAAAATAATGCTGATGCGAGGGCAAGAATGAGCATTTGTGCGCGCAATCCACGGCCATCACGCCTGTTAATCCAGGCGATCCAGCCGCCGGTGAAGCCAAAATTTCCCATCACAAATGTAATACCGATCATCACACCAACCATGGATAATAAGGCATTGGTCATTCCGGCTGTATGATTAATTATCGCGACAAGAATAATTGTCCCAATAATTGAAACCACACGACCAAGGTTATGTTTCTGTTGGTTAATCGAATTAATAATTCGTGGCTTGGTCATTTTTTTCTTTCAAATTCACACAAGGAAATATAGGCGAATTAATCTTAAAAATGTTGA
>JABIPV010000038.1 GCA_018699075.1 Kordiimonadaceae bacterium
AACACTGTTTTGGTGTTATTTTTTTGGTCTTGCATGGGGTTTTGGTGCGCTAACATTTGGTCTTACCATGCGTTATTTAGGCCTGTCTCTTGGAATGGCAGTGGCACTTGGATTAACCACCGCCTTTGGTACGCTTATACCGCCCATTTATGACGGTACTTTCCCAACATTAATTCAAACGACAAGTGGACAAATAGTCCTGTTTGGAGTTCTGGTGACACTCATGGGAATTATGGTTGTTGCCGCCGCAGGACGGGCCAAAGAACGCGAAGTTTCAGAAGAAGAACGCAAAAGTGCCATCGCCGAATTTGATTTTTCGAAAGGGATATTGGTTGCCATTTTTTGCGGCATTATGAGCGCCTGTTTCGCATATGGCCTTGTCGCTGGGGAAGAAATACGTCTCTTAACTCTTGCTGCTGGTACAGACCCCTTACAACAAGGCCTACCTGCTTTATGTGTCATTCTTGCGGGCGGAGTAACCACCAATTTATTGTGGTGTGGTTATCTGATTAAATCAAATAAAAGCATAAAACAGTTTTTAGGAAAAGTTCAAACCGAAGAAATCGAAATTACTTTAGACAGAAGTGTAATGATTAAAAATTATTTTTTCTGTGCCGTTGCTGGCCTCGTGTGGTATTTTCAGTTTTTCTTTTACACCATGGGCGAGAGCCTGATGGGTGAATATTCATTTTCAAGCTGGGCATTGCATATGGCCAGTATTATTATATTCTCAACACTCTGGGGGTTCTATTTTAAAGAATGGAAAGGTGTTCAGAAGAAAACCTTTTATAAGGTCTGCATGGGCGTCGCCATATTAGTACTTGCTACCATAATAATAGGCTATGGAAATAGTATAGGGACAGCATAATCAGAAAGGACAATTAATGACTATAAGCCGTAGAAATATATTGAAAAGCGCCAGTACACTTCCCTTAGTTTCCTACGCAAGTTCACTAGCACAAGTCATGCCTTCCTCTCTGCCTGATAAAAAATCATTTGAAGAAATGGACGTTCGCTATATTAACAGCGCATCTCAACATCCTATCAGTTTGGCTTCAAGTAAAGCCGCCGAAAACTACCTTGCTAAGAGGCGCCTACATCCTGATGCCCCTAAAGGGTTACATGACAGCACGGGACCACTCAGTAAATTTGCAAAACTGATTAATGCAGACGAAGAAGAAATTGCCTACGTTCAGAGCACCACGGCGGGGGAACAGATGGTTCTCAGAAGCTTAGGGTTCCCTCATGACGGCGGACATATCGTAACAGACACTCTTCATTTTTCTGGCTCAATACCTACCTATAAAGGCTTAAACCGTATGGGCGTCGATGTCACATGGGTCAAGGATCGTGACGGCGTTGTTCACCCAGAAGACATAAAAAAAGCCCTTCGTAGTGACACTAAACTAATCGCCCTATCGCTGGTCGCGATGCATAACGGATTTGAACAAGACCTCAAAGCCGTATGTGATATTGCTCATGCTAACGGCACTCTTGTATATGCGGATATTATTCAAGCGGCTGGTGCTATTCCCATTGACGTAAAAGAAAGTGGCGTCGATTTTGCAGCTTGTTCCAGTTACAAGTGGCTAATGGGGGATTTCGGCACTGGTTTTCTTTATGTCCGTAAAGAAATTTTTTCCCAATTAAAGCGCATAAATTTCGGATATTTTAACGCCAATGCATTTCGTAATGATGTTGAAACCGATGAAGACAATGTAAATTTTGGTTATGCGCAATCTGCTTCTTCGTATTTCGCAATGGGAACACGCCCATTTGCAACGGTTGCTATCCTTGAACATTCACTAGATTATATTTTAAATATTGGTGTCCATAATATTCAAACACATGCACAGAAAATGACGGATCACTTAAAGGAAGAACTGCCAACACTTGGCTATAAACTGATAACACCTAAGATGAGCAAATCACCAATTGTTTCCTGTGATTTTGCTGATGCATCAAAAGTTCTTGGTCCGCGCCTTAACGAAGCAAAGGTCAAAATATCCGTTTATGCAGATAGTTTCCGAATATCACCATCTGTTTTTAATGATATGGATGATATTGACCGATTGTTAAGGGCTTTAAAAATTTAAATACACTTTATGTTAAACCGTAAACAGGACAACGATATTCGTTTATCTTCTCTTTGGGGTACAGTATTTTCAATTGTTAAAATCGGTTTCTCATCATTATCAACTTGATAGTCTTTCTGATTGCAAGCAATCAATGTTAAACACAACCCAAATCCTATAAAAATGTAAATTTTACTCATAATCTTTTTTTCTGTCATATACGCCTCTACGCGTAGCCTAGATTTTGGCATTTCGGTTTCTAATATCTCTGCGCACACTGCATGAAGTGATTTATATTCCATAATTAAATCCAGTTATCTTAATGTTAAAAGTACGGACTTCCGCCCTTTTTCTATGCTTATCAATATAGATAAATGGATTTACCCTTGCTTGAAGGTACTCTGCAGATTTCTAATATTTTTGCTAATTTTGTGTGGGGAATAGGTGAGGAATAGGCGAAGAATGAAAAATAAGAACAAAAATACGCCCAAAAATGTACTTTATCTCAAATTCATAACACTTCATCGCAATCCACTTTTAATATTAGACAAACCTGTCATTAATGGTTTTGCAAGATATTTCCTCCCTATAGCTTTTCTTGCTCCCTTATATGCTCTTTATCGAGCATAAAAATGAATATAAACAGGGCATGTAGAATTATTAACATAATTTCCCTACTCCCCCCTTACCCTGTTTATCAAAGCAAGCCCCTAAACCGGGCTTGCTTTTTTTTGATATAGACATTTTTTCATTAAAGTATAAAGTTCCATATTGATAAAAATAAGGAAGAATTAATGAGCAAAGTAATTGATGTTCACACGCATATGTATACAGCCGGGTGGCTTGATCTTTTAAAGCGAAAAGGCGGTCCAGATTTAACGGTTGAAGCGGGCCTCGATAGCCCAGAAACTGTTTGTTATAAAGGTGCGAGTTTTTGTGTGCTTGAGCCACCACATT
>JABIPV010000037.1 GCA_018699075.1 Kordiimonadaceae bacterium
CTTACATATTTACATTTATAAAAACATAATTAAAATGGGAACACCATTAAAATCATATAAATATGATGCCTATTCATTGAAAATAGACAATTTAAAAAATTAAATTTTCAGGAGGATCTAATGTTTAAAATATTTACTGCCACTACACTTATATCTTTATCCATGTTAGCTTCAAGCTCAGCGCAAGTTGTCTTTCCCGGAGATCAGCCACCAACGCCGGCTTTTCCAAGCCAAACGAGAGCACCGATTGCAGACCAAAGTGCCGACACTGAGTTAACAGTGTTAAAGGATGATTTATTTTTACCTTGGGGAATTGCCCCACTGCCAAGTGGTAATATTTTAATGTCTGAAATGACGGGACGACTAAGTCATGTGAGTGCTGATGGTACGGTTATGACCAGAGTGGAAGGCATTCCAGCGGTTCGTGGATATTGGTTCATGGGCTTAATGGATATTGTTCTTCATCCTGATTTTGAAAATAACCGCTTGGTATACTTTAGCTACTTTGCACCGCCTGAAGGCGAAGAAGGTAATGGCATTCATGGTCCTACAAAAGAATGGGCGGACGCATTTTTAGCAACGACAGCCAAACATGATGAGTGGAAAGTTAAAGATAATGACTTTAAAGCCGCAAACCCGTTTGACAGACGCTATATTGGCCGTGGCAAGCTTTCTGAAGATGAAAAAAGCATTGAAAATTTCGAAAACATTTTTGAAGCAGGTGGTCGTCGTATGACATTTGGCGCTGATGGAAAACTTTGGGTTACCACTTGGGGCAGCGGTGGCGATTCACAAGATCCACAAACCTTAGGCAGCAAAATGCTACGCCTTAATGACGATGGTACCATTCCGGAAGATAATCCATTCTATGGTAGCGATAAAGGTCACGATGCGGTTTACGCCATGGGCTTTCGCGATCCGTCAGGAACTGCTCTTAATCCTGAAACAGGAAAAGTATGGACCATTGAACACGGTCCATATGGCGGCGATGAAATTAATGAAATGCGCCCGGGTGCTAACTACGGCTGGCCCGTAATTACATATGGTAGACAGCATAGCGAAGGCCATCCACCATATGGCGATGGTATTAGCCAAAAAGAAGGAATGGAACAACCGCTGTATTTTTGGAACCCAAATATCGCCCCTTCGTCCATTATGTTTTACACTGGCGATCTTTTTCCACAGTGGAAAGGTGATCTTTTTGCCACAACACTTAGAACGCACCATATTTCTCGGCTAGAGCTTTCTGGAAACAAAGTTGTCGCAGAAGAACGCTTGATCGGACATTTTGGTGAAAGACTACGTACACTCAAACAAGGATTTAATGGCGCACTTTATGCTGTGACAGACTCACGTACCAATGGCCAGCTAATCAAGATCACACCAAAGGCTAATTAAGACGATACCTGATCTATAAAATTAGCAAGTTCCTGATCATAACTCGTGACGCCATTCGCGTCATGAGTGGTCAGGGTAACCTCGAGCTTATTATAAACATTAAACCATTCTGGATGATGATCCATATGATCTGCTTTTTCAGCTATTTTTGTCATCGCTTCAAAAGCCTGCTTAAAATCTTTAAATATTATCTTTTTAAATATAGCTTCACGGCCATTCACCGCTGACCAACCTTCAAGTGAAGATAATAGTTTTTCCAACTCTATTTTTTTATACATATCAAATCCTTATAATCTTCCCGCCATTGGGATAAGCGCACCATTAATACCTGATGTTATATTTGAGGCTAAAAAGCCATTTATATCTTCCTTGCGTAGCCCCCTGCTTATGGCAACAACATTGGCACCCGTAATAATTACTATTTTATTTTTCACTTCACTATCCTCACACTGGCAGTGCGCCAGATGCATGACCCCCTCGGCAAACATATTCTTGTGACCCTCGGCTATATATATGATCCGTATCTAGTACCGCAGAGGGTGCATATTGAAAAGATGCGCCAATATTTTGATAAATATCATCAAACGGTCGTTCTTCCGTTTGTTTGAAAAGTTCCTCAAATCCATCAATGACAAAATAACTTTGTTGTAAATCATCAATTTTATAATCTGTACGCATCACACGATCTACATTCAAATGAATACGGTTAGGGGATTGCGCGTCAAGGGCAAATGCACTTTCTTCTACGGAAGATAATATTCCAGCACCATAAATACGCATACCTTTATCAGTATTAATAAGACCGAATTCCACCGTGTACCAATATAAGGCACTTAATGCTTTTAAACGATTATATTGTAATGCTTTCCAACCAGCTTTGCCATATGCTTGCATATAATGTGCAAAATCAGGGTCCGTTAACATAGGCACATGCCCAAAAGCATCATGGAATACATCCGGCTCTTCAATATATTCAACTTGTTCTTTTGTGCGGATAAAGTTCCCTGCTGGAAACCTTTTATTGGCAAGATGATAAAAGAATACATGATCCGGAATTAACATCGGCACCGCAACAACACTCCATCCTGTAACAGATTGTAGTATCTCATTGGTTTTTTGAAAATCCGGCACACCACCTTGATCAAAATTTAATAACTTCAATCCTTCAAAAAATTGATCGCAAGCACGATTAGGTAAAATATCCATTTGACGTTTATAAAGAATATCCCAAACATTATGTTCCTCTGAAGTATAATTGCGCTGTAAATTTTCAAGCCAATCATCACTTAAACCAGCAGGTTTTTGTAGTTCGGCAGAATAAACCGAAGATGGAAAGCTCGGCAATTCAGAAAAATTAAACATGTTCATTATCAATTCCTTTACATGACCTATATTATTCGTGCATTATGACCGTTATAATTGAAAAAAATGCCTTAAATTTTATAAATTTATTGAAATATTGATACATATGTTGCATAATTTTTAATAGAAAAGAGCATATGTATGAAATTATCAAATATAGATAAAAAAATTTTACGGGGTCTACAATCGAAACCTAACCTTTCACAAACTGAGCAAGCTGATGAAACGGGAATGTCACGTTCTTCTTATTGGCGACATATTAAGGATATGGAAGACGCCGGGATCATATTAAATCGCCGTACAGAACTTAACCCCAACAAAATCGGCCTTAAAATTCGTGCCAGTTGCGTAATAAGCCTTAATAATCATAGCCTTGAGACCCGTGAGCGATTTGAAAAACATATTAAAAACATGAAAAATGTCCTTGAATGTTATGCCACATCCGGCGGCAAGGATTACATGCTAACGGTTGTTGCACGTGATATCGATGATTATTACGAGTTGATGAGTTCTAGCATTCTAGACAATCCTACCATAGATTCTGCCCAAACTAGCTTCTTTATGAAGGAAATCAAAAAAACTCACGTGCTTCCACTGTAAGTTATTAAACCTATGATGTAAAATAGGTTAAGTGTATATAAAATAAAGGATTGCTTTTTTTTCAGAACGAATATAATCTAATTCTCGATTTTAGTTTTGTCCTTTTGAAGGGGTATACTTAAGAATTGATTGAAGCCTTTTGATAGGTATGACCTCTTTATTCTTAAAGTTCTTGATCTTCACTTTGCGCAACACTGATCTTGGTTGGTCGAAATAATCGGCGAATTGCAACAACATAATTTCGAGGAATAAAGAATAATGGCTACTGGCACCGTTAAATGGTTTAACCCTAATAAAGGCTACGGATTTATTGAACCAGACGAAGGGGACAAAGATGTTTTTGTTCATATCTCTGCTGTTGAAAAAGCAGGCATCGACAGATTAAACGATGGACAAAAAGTAAGTTACGAAATTACAGAGAGCCGCGGCAAAGAAGCTGCTGACGATCTTAAACTCGCAGACTAATACTTTCCTAAGTAATAATAAATTATTGCAAAAGCCGCGTTATCGCGACTTTTGCGTTTATATGCCTTATCAAAAATTAAATGAAATCCCCCCCTTGTATTATCTAAAAACCTGCTTATTCTTTTAATTAGCATATTAATAAAAGGGTATCAAAATGTCTAAAATTCTATTCTTCGCTGGTAGTGCACGCAAAAATTCTTTCAATAAAAAACTCGCAAAAGCAGCTTACAATATAGCCTCCAAAAAAGATATTGAAGCAACATTCATTGATTTACGGGATTACCCAATGCCCCTCTATGATGGTGACCTAGAAGATGATATAGGGCTTCCAGAAAATGCCGCTAAATTAAAAACACTTTTTGCAGAGCAAGATGGTTTTTTCATCGCAACACCTGAATATAATAGCTCATTACCCCCTCTCCTGAAAAATACCATCGATTGGATATCACGACCAAACCCAAATACCCCAGATATGGCCGATCCATATAAAGGAAAAACAGCGGCAATTGCCGCCTCTTCACCTGGTGGACTAGGAGGGATGCGCGTACTTGTCCCCTTACGTATGTTGTTAGGTAATATTGGTATCCATGTGATGCCAACACAAGTTTCCGTTAATTTCGTCAGTAAATCATTTGATGAGAACGGTAATTTAATTAATGAAAATCAGCTTGGTTTATTACATGCAACAATAGACGAACTTATCCAAACAACTAACGCGCTCAAAACATAAGTGCGATAATATACACATAACAATATTCTATGCAGCTTTAAAGCCCCCTGCTTTTTTTGCAAAACTAGAAAGTGATGACATATCAATATCTTTAAGTCGGCGTAATGTTCGCAGTGCTGGAGCTTGTGTAATTAATAGATATTCTTTATGCTTTTCACTACTTGCTTTAATGGCCCTGTTTGATGAAATACAGACGCTCATAACAAGACGCATTGCGGCTAAATCGAATAACACTTCAAGCTCATCTTCTGTAAGTGCAAACACTTGCGTATAACTACTAATCATAGCATTCGAAACATTATATAGATCATCAACATCCATAATTACGTAGCCTAACGAGATAGCAAGCTCGTTGACCTGTTTTGCATAAAGCATATCACCAAAATCAATCAGACCACTGATCTTATCGCCCTGGGCGACAACATTAAAATCATTGGCATCACTATGAATGACGGCTGAGCGCATTGCTTTTAATCGAGGTGCAACTTTAGTCTCATAGCGATTATAAAAATATTTTATCAGTTCACGATTTTCATCATTTTCGATATCGTCAATATATTGTTTGGTAAATAATGCATTATCCAAATTCCATAAAAATTCCGGTTGATGTGCTTGCGCATGATCAAAACCTATCATTGCCTTTGAAAACCGACCCAAAAAGCACCCTAAATCTTCATATAATGCAGTGCTTTTAGGAGCAGAGTTAAAAATATCGCCTTTTAAAAAACTAATTAATCGGATGCTATGACCTAAATGGTCAAATATTTCAGCACCATTTGCCCCTTTTATCACCACAGGCACTGCAAGGTCTGGATCAAATTTAGCAATATGGTTTAATACAGCATTCTGAAATTCTATGAATTTTTTGTTTTCAGCAATATTAGCAATTTTTAAAACATACTCGCCATCATCCGAAATAAGACGGGCATTTTGATCCCGCTCACTTACCAAGGCTTTAATGTCGCCTTCTCTATCAAAATATGTCTTTAGAATTTCACATAATTGATCATCAGTAAATGCCGGTGGCTTACTTTCGAATACTTCCATAACTAAACCTTAATTGCTGTATTTATTTTTGCGCACACCATAACAGGCATTTCTTTCCCTGTAAATTTGAAACATTCAATGAAGCAATTATTTTTTACTTTGTTAACTTACTGTTTTATAAGCATAAAAAAATATTTCTTCTACAAAATAAATGGCACATTAATTGCATCTTAAATGAATGCAACATTTTAGAAAGTATACAATGGCTGACGGACCTGTTTTTCAAATCGTAAATTTAAATGCGAATTTACTAAGCGCTTATTATGGTGCTAAGCAATCCGTTGCTTCAATACAATCATTACCGTCAGTACCTTCAAATGTTTCCCTCAGCAGAAATAATAATATACTTACCCCATGGGACCAAGATCTAGCTATTGCACAGGATAGATTTTCTGAAGGACTTTCTAAATCGGCTCTGTATAAACTACTGACAAAAGATTATAACTCTATTCAAAACCAGACAAATTTCATTGACCGAAAAGATTCGTCTGTTAGAAATTCCAATTTAGATGTTGATAGCAAGGGATTATTTTTACTTTACAATGCTTTAAAAGATCTAAAAACCATTGCAGATTATGCAGGTGATCCAAATACATCAACAAATAAACTTGCCGACATTGAAGAGCAATTCCAGCTAGGGATGTCGCAAGTGAAAGACTTTATCAGCGCAGAAAAGTTTGATGAACTTACATTACTATTCGGCGAAAAATTAAATAATGTTACA
>JABIPV010000036.1 GCA_018699075.1 Kordiimonadaceae bacterium
AAGTAGTTGAATATATTTAATGGGAAAAGAAAACGGGAATTTCTTGATTGGTATATAATGTTTTGGTCACGCCACCAAAAATTACTTCAAGTAGGCGTTTATGTCCCCAAGCACCGGCAACTATTAGATCAATATTCCATTCTTTTGAAAGCTTTAATATTCTTGCAGCACGGTCAAAATGTTCGCTTTCATCTACACCTACGGCTTTAACACCATTTCGGTTTAACATTTCACAAATATCTGCTGTTGGGCTAAAATGTTTTCGTTCTTCTGAAATTGAAAGCACAGTTACTTTCTCGGCTTTTTGTAAAAAGGGCATGGCATCATGAACCGCACGGGCACTTTCGGCACTGGCATCCC
The DNA here is from genome assembly GCA_018699075.1 of Kordiimonadaceae bacterium. Taxonomy (GTDB): domain Bacteria; phylum Pseudomonadota; class Alphaproteobacteria; order Sphingomonadales; family Emcibacteraceae; genus Pseudemcibacter. Next base: position 361 of record JABIPV010000036.1, read on the forward strand.
ATGCAATTAATATATTCGTGCCTATTTTGTCCGTAATTCCCTCTACCGGAACGGCGAGAACGGGTAAAGAACTTTCCATCATGAAGCGGGCCATTGATCCCATAATATCTGAATATGTATCTTCGCCTTGACTAATGATTGTTAAATTGCAGGATCTCGCATTGATTTTAAAGGTTCGCATGAAGTCGCCTTCTTCATCTGTCCAGTTGAAATCTTTATAATTATTTTTCATTATATCGAGGAAATTCTTTTTTTGTTCTGCGGCCTTTTGTTTCTGCATTTCCCAGATGTGCGTATATAAATCATAAGAATAATAAGCATAAGGCGTAAGTTGTTCTAATGATTTTAAGGTAGGGACTACGTGCAAGGCTTTAATATGAGATTTAAATTTATTACCTATGACAATAGATGAATTAATTCGTGAGTTTACTTCTTCATCATTACCTATAGGTATTAAAATGGTTTTGTACATTTCCTATAAATCCTTAATAACCATATTTTGCGTTAAATAAATATATTTTTAGAATACTCAATTACAGAAATCGGAAATTGACTTGCATCAATAATTTTAAATTTTTGTTAAATAAATTTTATATTGGCAACATCAAAAATTTTATATTTACAGAAAGGTCAAAAAAGTTATTGTTAGTATATGGAAAAAATCAATAAAATATTAGTCGCGAACCGTGGGGAAATTGCCATTCGGATCATGAGAGCTGCTACAGAACTTAAAATAAAGACTGTGGCAATATATTCACACGAAGACAGGCTGGCACTGCATAGATTTAAAGCCGACGAAAGTTATTTGGTTGGCGAAGGAATAGGTCCTGTTAAAGCCTATCTTGCGGGCGACGCGGTAGGAATTGCTGGCGACTGTGGCCCAGGCGATTAGGAGGGCACTGAGACCCGCTATTAGACATAGAGCGATGATAATGATGTTATCGATGCGGTAGACGAAGCTTTCTAGCCAGCGGGACATGGCATAGAAGCTAAGCGGCCATGCGATCAGGTTGGCGATTAAAACTGGCTTTGAGAATTGCCAAATGAGAAGTTTTATAATGTCGCTTGTACTAGCACCCATTACTTTACGGATACCTATTTCTTTAGTACGTCTGTCTGCAGTGAAACTGGCAAGACCGAAAAGACCAAGGCAGGCGATGAAGATGGCTAGAGTTGAGAAGGCGGCAAACATAGTTAGTTCGCCTTCTTCCTGTGCATATTGTTGTGCAAGCGTTTCATCGGCATACTCAAAATTAAATGCATTTGTCGGCATTTCTTCAAGCCATATGGATTTCACTTCTTCCATAACTTCTGTAGGGTTTCCGGAAATTCGTATATTTACATAAAATGGAGTTTCCGATTTTAATTGTTAGAATTCCGCCCCCGCAGCCATTTTTAAACTTTGGATATTCAGATCCGCAATGACACCTATTACACTAAATTCAGCTTCTACGACTTCATCAGTAGAGCCAACATTCATATAAAGCATTTTACCAATGGCTTCTTCGGGGGAGCCTAATCCAAGACTTCTAACGGCTGATTGATTTAATATAATACCGGCGGTATGCCCTTTTCCTTCAAGTATAGCTTCTTTGGTCGCGCGTTCATCATTTCTATCACGGCTGTAATCACGACCAACGATTAAGGGAATATCATATGTTTTTAAAAAATCGTAGCCAATCCCCCGAAATGTAAGCATTATGGGGTTATATTCATTGGTCTGTTCTGCGCGAATTGGGTCTAAGCCTGTACCTTGTGAGCCGGGTATAAAATTCGCGGTCCATGTGGTGTTTGCTACACCATTAATGCTATTAAAGCGTTGCTGAATAATGTTTATTTTTGCGGCAAGTTGTTCTCGACTGTTGCCGTATATTGAGACAAGGTTGTCACTTTTATATCCCAAATCCATTTGTTTGGTGAATTTCATTTGACTAAAGATGACAATTGTTGAAACAAACAGCATGATCGAAATTGTGAATTGAATGATCACTAATGATGTTCTTAAAAGAATTGAAGACTTGTTTTCGCTCGATTGATTAGAACTTAAAATCTGTGCGGGTCTAAAGTTTGAAAGAATGAAAGCTGGATATGTTCCACCAAGAACACCGACCATTAACGCCAGAATAATAATATAAAGAAAATCAATAGAGGTATAATCGATCAATAATTGCTTTGAAATAATATCGTTGTAGTAAGGTAAAGAAAGTTCAATGCTCAATAATGCTAGTAGAAGAGCAATAACTGTCATTAAGACGGATTCACCAATGAATTGAATTATAAGGTGCTTTCTTTTGGCGCCCATAACTTTACGTAAGCTGACTTCTTTTGCGCGGCGGCTTGCGCGGGCGGTGCTTAAATTCATGAAATTTATGCTCGCAATGATTAATATTAAAACGGCAACCGTTATGAATATAATTACTGTAGTCATGCTTCCCATGGGTGACCATTGTTCCCCAGAACCTGCTGATTTTAAATGTAAATCCTTTATATTCATCATGGAAATAGTTAGGACATCCGTTACTTTTAAGTCAGGACCACCAAACGGAAGGGAAGGAAAATTACGATTAATATAGGCCGGAAATAACTCAGACATACTTTCAATGTTGGTATTTTCTTTTACTGTGAAAAATGACATCGCCGCCGTATTAAACCAGCGCTGGGAATAGTTCCATTCTTCAGGGTTCACAAGCGCCAACATATTAAAGCCAAGAACGGAATTATCAGGGATATCTTTAATGACAGCAGTGACTTTATAATCTCTTTTAAAATCACCCATATCTATGGTGATAACTTCACCGAGAGAATTAGTTGTCCCAAAATATTTGTTGGATGTGGTTTCATCTAAAACAAGACCCGTAATATCATTTAAAGCTGTATTTATATCCCCGGAAAGGATTTGGAAATTAAATATTTCAACTATGTCTCTATCTGCTAATGATACTTCATCCTGATAGGTGTTTTCACCAATAGTAATGGCTCTGTCCCTATTTTCAATTCGGGTAAAGTGGTTTAATTCCGGGAAATCTTTAGCCATCGCTTCAAGTGCGGGTGGAGCGGATAAGGCAAAGTCTTCAGGATCATAACCGGGTGTAGTAAAGCGCATATGTAAGCGGTATATGTTTTCAGAATTATCCCAAAATTTGTCGTAAGAAAGCTCATCACGAACAAACAAGGTGATTAACATTATAGCCGCCAGTCCAATAGCTAAACCAAGGATGTTTATGGCGCTAAATAGTTTGTGTCTTAATATGTTACGCCATGCGGTTGTTAAGTAGTTTGTGAGCAGCACTTTAAATTCCCCATTTAATTTGCTTCAATTGTGGCGATGGTTTGAAGCCTGCGCCTTGGCTATATTTTGGATTTATTATAAATTTTTATTAAATTAATAAACAGATTCAATGTGGCGGAAATGGGGCGGAAATGTGGCGGGGGTCACAATTGGATTAAAAGTATCTGTTTAAAGCAGTTTTTTATCCAGATATTTTGGGATAGTGACATACCAGCCTAACTCTTGTTGTATTTTTTCTTTCAGTGAAAGGGCGGCTTCCGGATTACCGTGGGTAATGAATGTCTCGCGAGGTGGGTTTTTGAAATTGCGAAGCCATGCGAGAATTTCTTGATAATCAGCATGAGCAGATATATTTTGCAGGCTTTCAACTTTTGCTCGTAATTTATGCATGTTGCCATGGATTTTGATCATTTCTTCACCTTTAACGATCCGTTCGCCGCGGGTGCCGCCAGCTTGGAAACCAGTGAAAAGAATAGTGTTTTTTGGGTCGCCCATCAAATTTATCAAATGATGCAATATGCGCCCACCTGTTGCCATGCCGCTTGCTGATATAATAACCTTAGGCATGGGTGAATTATTAAGGGCTTTGCTGTCCTCTACCGTGCGGGTATAGGCGGCTGTATTACAGACTTCACCGCATAGTCCATCGGGTAAAATATGTTCGTTATTATGACGACACAGAAGGTTTGTGGCATTTGTCGCCATCGGGCTATCCATATATACGGGAATGTCGGGGATGGCATTTTGTTGTTTAAGTTTATGAATATAGTAAAGCAATGATTGGGCCCGGCCGACGGCAAAAGTGGGAATCAGAATTGTACCGCCTTTTGCGGCTGTGCTTTTAATCACCTTGCCAATTTGTTGGCAGGGGTCCCCTTTATCATGTCGTCGGTCACCATAAGTGCTTTCAATCAGTAAATAATCTGTATGTTGTAATCTCGCAGGTGGTTTCATAATCGGATCATTCGGACGACCAAGATCACCAGAGAAGGTGATGGTTTTATTGTGAGCGATGAGGGATACAAAGGCGGAACCAAGGATATGCCCAGAACGGCTGAGGGTAAAATGAAAATCTTCCTCAAAATAGTGGGGCTTGCCAAAATCAATAACTTTAAAATGTTCAAGTGATGTAAGGGCATTTTCGCGAGTGTAAAGCGCAAGTGCAGGTTTATGACGGGTATATCCATAACGATTGGCGCGGCGTGCGTCTTCTTCGTGTAAATACCCGCTATCGGGTAGAAGTATTTTACAAAGGTCATATGTGGCCGAGGAACAATAAACCTTCCCTTTAAAACCGTTTTTAATCAGCAAGGGAATATAACCGCTATGGTCGATATGTGCATGGGTGAGGATAACTGCATCAATCAATGCGGGATCAATGGGAAACTCAGCTCGGTTTCTGAGGCGGAGTTCTTTAAAACCTTGAAATAAACCACAATCGATTAGGACTTTCTTGTCCTTATATTCAACAAGATATTTTGACCCTGTAACGGTTCCTGTGGCCCCTAAAAACGATATCTGCATTTTATTCCTTACAGTATAACTGTAATGATAATGCAATTAAGCGTCAAAAAATTAATTGATACTGATCAAGGATTGATATTTTATGAGAAAATTGGAGGTGCGGACCGGATTTGAACCGGTGTACACGGATTTGCAATCCGCTGCGTAGCCTCTCCGCCACCGCACCACCCTAAAGGATGTGAGTGTTTCGCATAATCCACTTGGATATTCAAGAGCTAAATTGAATATTTGGGAATGGATTATGCTTTTTAATTTACCTCAATCGCCGGCACTTGCGTTTGGCTTTCGCGCAAACGTGCGCGAGGCCCACTTGGGCCTAGTATTTAATCCAATTGGATATTCAAGGAGTTTCTTGTAAAAGGTTGCAAAAAAGAATAGATTTGTTTTTTAGAATTATTGTAGGAATTTTATAGAGTGAGATTACGTTTATTATCAGTTTTTTTTATGGCCACCATGCTAACGGGTTGTGGCACTGAATATTATAAAGCTTCCTATTTGGCGGCGCCTGCTCCGATTATGCCTGCAAATGCGGTTCCTGCAGAGCGTGATGGTGATCCTAGGCTTATTTTTCCGCAAAATATGGATGAAGTTCTTTATTATTATAGTTATCAAAACTATGCCGTATTAGGGGAGAGCCTTTTTAACGGTCCGGTAGAAGATACTGAAAAAGCACGTAAATATGCTAAAGAGATTGGCGCAACACATGTGATAATGAATGCAGAATATCTTTATGTGGGATCAAAGAAGGCCCATTTTTATAGGGATAATTTTTATTTAAGACCGACATACAGAGCGGACAATGGTTATATAGAACGTGGATTTGAAAAAATTGCCGATCCGATAGCCATCCCCTATAAAAAAGAGTTTCCAATATATAAGCAACGTGCCGTATATTTGATGAAACTTCAATAATATCTACAACATTAAGCAACTATTCAGGCTCTATTAAGAATTTAATGTCTATTATATTTCTGATAGAAAGAGGTTTGTTATGAGAATTTTTATTAGTGTTTGTCTATTGTTTTTGCTTGCTGGCTGCGGTGCGGGGGGCTTTGGCAGTTCCTATAAAGCTTATATGGATCCGCTCATGTCGCCGGATGTTATCGCGCTGGGTGAAGAAGAAGAGCCTAATTTATTACGTTCAAATGACCTTGACCACGATGTGACCTTATACCGTGAACATAATTATGTTGTGGTGGGCGAAAGTGCCTTTAACGGGATACAGGAAAATCAAAAAAATGCCCTTAAACAAGCAAAGAATGTTGGCGCGACACATGTGATTGTCACGTCTGAATATACGGATACACAGTCACATCTTGCTTATGATTATCAGGATTATTACCGTACGATTTATGTCAACAAAGTGCGTTCAGTAAACGGTAAAAACGTGCGCGTCAATGAAGCGGTGACCATACGCGATACAGTTGCGGTGCCGTATACACGATTTTATGATAATTATGATCAGGCGGCGGTTTATCTGGTTAAATCAGCTCGCATTCGTAAACTTGGGCTATTGATGCGTGATTTATCGCCTGCGGAACGTAATGGGCTACGGCGCAATACGGGGGCTTATATTGATTTAGTACTTAGTAATTCGCCATCGTTTTTTGCCAATATTTTACCCCAAGATGTACTGATTAATGTCAATGGTACAGAAGTTTTGAATAGATTACATGCTGAAGAGCTAATTTCTGGTTTAGAATTTGTCAAAGAAACCATTGTTCTCAGTGTTTTATCGCAAGGTGTTAAGAAAGATATTACCTTAGAATTTCAAGAATAATTACTTATACTGCTTGCCTGATTTCATAACAAAAGTTACATTTTCTATGTCGGTCATATCCTTAAGTGGATTTCCGTCAATGGCGATGATATCAGCAATTTTCCCTATTTCAATTGATCCTAATTCACTTTCTTTTCTCAGAAGTTCGGCTGAATTTAAGGTTGCCATCTTCAAAACATCTGCATTTGGGATGCCAAATTCTGAGAAGAGTTCTAGTTCACGGTAATTTTTACCGTGTGGACTTATGTTTGCGTCCGTACCCGTGGCAATTTTTACACCGGCATTATAGGCGGCCATAATTGATTGGGGATGACTGTCATGCATGCTTGTGACGTGCGTAAGTTGCTCACCTTCAAAGGTTTTCATCTGGTGTGTGAATAAGTCATGAAGTGCCGCTGTTGGTACATAAAATGTGCCTTGTGTTACCATGTCCTGAATGGTTTGGTCGGTCAGGAATGTGCCATGTTCAACGGATGTCACATTATAATCGACAATGAACTGATTGGCGATTTCAGGATGGGCATGTGCGGCGACAGGAATATCATACTTTTTTGCCACATCCATTATGGCGGTTATTTCATCATCCATTAAAATTGTATCGCCGTCACGGCCAGAACATAAAAAACGCCCACTGCAGGATGCATATATTTTAATTACATCTGCACCGCCAGTTATGGTGTCCCGTGCGGCTTTGCGGCAACTTTCAATGCCATTACAGCCATTGCCGTGTCCTTCTGAACCCACATTCAGCATTACGCCGGCTGCAAATATTCTTGGGCCAATGATATCGTCCTTATTGATGGCATCTTTTAGTTTATAGATGGTATCGCCGTCAGCACCTAAATCACGCACGGTCGTAAAGCCAGCCATCAGGGTTTTACGCGAATTTATAATGCCCACCAGCATTTCGTTGGCTTCGTTATAACCCGCTGGTTTAAAAATGGTAGAAGCAATATGAACATGAACGTCCATCATTCCCGGCATAATAAATTTGTCTTTTAAGTCGATAATTTTAGCATTATCAGGGTCAATAAAACCATCAATAATTTGTGTAATTTTATCATTTTCAATGATAATGGATTGATTTGTTAGCGGGGAAGTGCCGGGTATAGCGAGCAGGGTTCCTGCATGAATAATGGTGGTTTTAATTTCGTCCTGCGTAAAGGCGGATGAGATAAGCAACAGGTGCAATATACTTAATGACCCTAGTAAAAGTTTTAACATTTTTCAATCCAATATCATTGTTATCATAATAATGATAGTTGGATAAACTGAAAATTTAAAGTCTTTTAATCACCAGCACGTATTTGATGTCTTATACTGACAGCATTGCAGAGTGATTTGTAAGTGTTCCGTACGTGCATTTTGATCGTCATGGTGCGCACCAATTGAATAGGAGTATCTTTCAAGATCATAAGTAGTGCCATATGTCCAGATATGATTTATTGTAATTTTAATTATACTTAAGGTTGTGTTATAATAATTAATGTCAACAATGAATATGCACTTTATAATAGAAAAAATATTATATTTTAATTTATTTTTTATACTTAATAATAACTTATTCTTTTTGTATAATAAAAAATTATCATGATATTTTACCTATAGGTTGTATCCTATATACTGCTTGCTAATTAAATGCTACTTATATATACAATAATAGATTGATTAAATTACTTTTTATGATAATTAATGTTTTATAAAAGATCGTGAATTTAGTTTAATTTTGTGCTTTCGGTACAAATAATGATTAAGTATAATTAAGGGGGAAAAATGAGTGTTAATAAAAAAGCTATAGTGAAATTAGGTGATTACTTTATTGTGACAAGTGGTTATTGCGAAAAAGGGGGACTTGTCAGTAAAACACAGGAAGCATTGTTATTTTTAGCTGAGGAAGAAAACCTATTTAGACCAGCATCAATAGAAGAGATAGAATATTATGTTGATAAGCATCCTATTTTAAAAATGTAAATATTATCTTCTAAAATCTAGACTACGTTTATTATTTGCTAAGGTTTATCTATTAAATTGGTATTTATATATTTATAATATCTTTGAAAGGTTCCTCAAAATGGCTGTCAGACCTAATAAGCCAGTAGTATTTGGCAAGAAAAAAGTATTAAAACCAGAAGAAAAACAAGAAGATGATACTCTAGATATGCTGCTGCATTATGCAAAAGCAGGTATGGAGCATGCTGAACAATCATTAAAAGATGATCCGGATCTATTCTCATCTCAAGAACGTGAAGCATTTTTGCAAAATAAAAATATGCTTGATCAAGCTCCTTTTTTAATTGATACCTATAAAACGAAGATAAGTGAACATGACGCTTTACACAAAAAAATGCTTGGTATTCTTGTAAAATGCGAAGAAATTGTCGCAAGTGGTGACAACAAAGCAAAAGAAGAAATCAAAGGTGTGTTAAAAGAAGCGTCAGTGATTTCATATTCAGAAGATGGGGAACTGGTCGTTAAAAAAGCAATGAACTAATATTTTAACACCAAGTCTCATAAAAATTCGGCGATAGAATGAAAAAAAAGCAACCAATTATATTTGAACAATCTCCACAGGACGATTATGTGGAAGGTGAGCAAACTATGGATTTGCTAATGCATTACGCTCAATCGGGTATTTTTGAAGCAGAACGCGTAATGCGTGAAACACCGGATATGTTTACGGATGAAGAAATGATGGATTTTGCTGCAAATAAAGTTGTTCTTGCAAAGGCACCTGATGTTCTTGATGACTACAAAAAAAAGTTCGCGAATTTGAAACAATTAATGATAAAATTCAAGGCGTGCTTTCCAAATGCGATAATATAGTTGAGCGTTATGAAATAAATAAAATTAATGCCCAAAAAAAGCAGTTACCAAAAAATTCAAAAATGGCAAATATTGATCCACGATTAATTCGCATCACCGCTGATGGTGAAATGATTGTTAAGAAAGAAGAAAAAGTTATTATTGAACTTAAAAAGTCCGAAGATTATTAATCCTCTAAACTTACTTTTCAAAAATTTGATGTACTCCTAATAATTATGATCTGTGTTATTGACAACATAAACACATTATGTGATTAATACGAGTTAGTTACTACCCGTAACAAAGTGGAAAGAAGGGACTTTTCACAAATATATTATTGTATATTATTCTGGGGAGGATATGGTTACATGGAACCAGGATACATTCTACTTTTTGGGCGGTTGCATCCGCTTATTTTACATTTTCCAGTTGCGCTTTTGATGCTTGCAGCTTTTTTGGAAGTGTTACCACGTTTAAGCAACAAAAAATTTGGTGCCGGATATAATCTGGCTACTTGGGTTGTTCTTTGTTTTGGTGCACTTTCAGCAGTTATTGCTGCGAGCATGGGACTTACTTTGGCAGCTAGTGGATCATATGACGGTGCCGCGGTTGCGTCACATAAGTTCTTTGGTTTATCTGTAGCAACACTTGCATGTTTATCAGTTCTTTTAAAATTATTTGCGGAAGAAAAAACAAGTGGTGTCCTTAAAATACTCTATAGTAGTGCACTCAGTCTTTGTGTGGTTGCGATCTTTATCGCAGGTCATTATGGCGGTAATCTTACGCACGGTAGTGAATTTTTACCAAGCGCAGCGCCAGAACCCATTGCCAGTTGGTTACGTGAAGAAAAAGATACCAATATTATCCGTGCGAGCAATGATCAATTTTCACAAACCATTGAACCAATAATTACGGAACATTGCGTATCTTGCCATGGGGATAGCAAACAAGAAGGTGGACTACGTTTTGATGATCATGACGTTGTCATGGCGGGCGGTGAAAGTGGTATTCCTGCGATCGTGCCAGGCAAAGCACTGTCCAGTGAAATGGTAAGACGTTTGTTTCTGCCACGTTCCGATAAAAAAGCAATGCCGCCTGATGGTCGCTCCCGTCCTAGTGACGCTCAGCTTGTGACAATCATGGATTGGATTGAGGCAGGTGCTCCGTGTGAAGGTGAAAGTAGTGGTCCATCACAGTTAATGGCGGATTACCTTGGTCAAGATGCTGTGCCCGCAACGAATGAAGCCCTAGCTGCGTTAGATGAGGCGGGTGTTGTTTATTATCTTATGAGTGAAGACAATCCATTACTTAATGTGGATTTATCCTTAAAAACATATGATACGGCCACCATTGAAAAATTACTAAGCCCTATAGCAGAACAAGTTGCGTGGCTTAACCTTTCATTTAATGAAATTGATGAAGATACCATAAGACTTGTTTCAAAATTTCCAAACTTAACAAGGTTATCATTGGCCGAAACGGGTGTTGATGACAGCATGTTAAGAAGCATTAGCGATATCGATACGCTTACGTCTTTAAATTTAACGGGCAATCCTGTGACGGCTCAACTGGTTGAACAGTTTAAAGATATGCCTGCGCTACTGACTTTATACATTTGGGATACGGCGATCGAAGGCGAAGACGCAATAAAGATTAAAGATAGCTTTGCAGATGTGAATGTAATCTTAGGTGGAAATTTCATTCTACCTTCAACTGATACAGAATAGGACTGATTAATGACTGTAACCTCAACTATTAAAAAACCAGTTCTTATTTATGGAGCCATCATTGGTTTAGCGGCAATGTCTATTCCGCTTTTCTTTATTCAAAGCGATGAAGCTGCCGCGCCAGAAGCATCCGAAATGACGGCTGAAGCTGCCCATGCGGGACTTGAAATTGCCAGCGGTAGAAGCGCAGGGCCAACATCTGTGCCAGATGTGGTTACATTTAATAAAGACGTCCGTCCCATTTTATCTGATAATTGTTTTGTCTGTCACGGAAATGATAAAGGCAGTCGTAAAGCAGAATTAAATTTATCTACGTTTGACGGGGCCGTATTAGAACGCAAAGGCGGGCTTATTGCGCTAATTCCTGGTGATGCGGAAAATAGCGAAATATATAAACGCTTAACTCATATAAACCGAGAAGACCGTATGCCACCGCAATCAACGGGTAATACAGTCAGTGATATTGAAATTGCGATTGTTGAAAAGTGGATTAATGATGGTGCTGAATATGAAAAGCATTGGTCTTATAATGCACCGGTTAAGGCTGCGGTTCCCGATATTGGTGCCGACTGGACGGTAAATACTATTGATCAATTCATTGCCGAGAAACATCAGGAAAATGGTTTAACACCTGCGGATGAGGCGGATAAAAGGACTTTAATTCGTCGCGTGACACTGGATTTAACAGGATTACCGCCAACACCAGGCGAAGTAGCAGACTTCGTCGCCGATCAAAGCGATGATGCTTACGAAAATTTAGTTGATCGTTTAATGGGTTCGGTTCATTTCGGTGAACGTATGGCCATGAACTGGCTTGATGTGGTGCGTTATGCGGACACGTGGGGCTATCACAGTGATAACGAACGTACCGTCTGGCCTTATCGGGATTATGTAATTGAAGCCTTTAATAATAATAAGTCCTTTGACCAGTTTACAAAGGAACAATTGGCCGGTGATTTCATGGAAGGTGTTGGGCAGGAGGCCTTAATCGCTTCAACCTATAACCATATGAATAAAATCACCCAGGAAGGTGGCGCCCAAGATCAAGAATATCGCATGAAATATTTAATTGATCGGGTCAGCGCCATCGGCACCGCATGGCTTGGCAGCACCACGGCGTGCGCCCAGTGCCATGATCATAAATTTGATCCTATTACGGCTAAAGACTTTTATAGTATGGGTGCCTTTTTCGCCGATATTGAAGAAAAAGGCTTTTGGGGGTCATCGCGTATTGGCTCGAAAATATTTGAAAACTTCCCAATCGAATTTGTGGGGTCAGAAGAAAATCAACAAAAATATAAAACATTACTGGCTGATCTTACAAAGAAGAAAGCAGCCCTTTCCAGCAATGAAGATGCCAAGCCACTTCCGGGAATGGATGCATGGTTAAAGAAGATTGAAAATGAGACTTCCGTTTGGAATGCGTTACAAATTTCCGATGTTCAAACAAGTGATCATCCAAGTGTAGACGTTCTAAATAATGAGATAATCAGCACGTCATGGGATTTGCCGGAATTACCAGGTAAAATCGTCATTAAAGGAAGCGGCGATTTTCCAGCAAAAATCACCGCCTTACAATTAGATCTTCTTAGTATTGAAGAAGATCTAGCGAAGCCAGCGGATTTAACAGAAAAAATATGGCTTGCGTTTGATGATGTGCGGGTGATTGTTCATCATAAAGATGGTAGTAGCGAACAATCTAGACTTGATTATCATTCACGTGCTGGCGATGTTAAGCCAACGAACTTTGCGGATTATAGAATATTACGTGAAAAACTAGTGATTTATAAAGGATATGAGCGTCGCATTGGCAACCGTTTTGAATTACAAGGCGATAAAGTCGGTCTTCATTTGGTGGAAGCCTTGAATTGGAACGATGGTGATACACTTGAAATTCAAATGGATTTAGCATGGGATGATGGCCTTCCTGGAAGTGAACTGCCGACGCTTCCTTCAACGCGTATCAATGTTACGGGAACTAAGGACTTAGGACCTGATCCGATTGGTATTGTTGCAAAATCAAAAGCCGCGAAAACCGACGAAGAAAAAGCAGAGGTAAGAAAATACTACCAAACTTTTAGCACCAAAGCGTTGGAATTAGGCCGTGCCGATTATGAAGCCGAATATGCGCTTATGGAATATAGTGAAGTAGGGGCCCGTACATGGGTCACCACTCGTATGGAAGAGCCGCGCATTACCAAAATATTACCGCTTGGTGATTGGACCAATGATAATGGTGAAATAGTCGAGCCCGCGGTGCCTGCCTTTTTGGGTAAAATTGAAAAAGAGGACGGTATTGCCAATCGACTAGACCTTGCCAATTGGTTGGTGTCCGATGAAAACCCACTTACGGCGCGTGTAACGGTTAATCGGTTCTGGAAACAATTCTTTGGCGTTGGTTTATCCAATATTCTAAATGACCTTGGATCACAAGGCGAATGGCCGACACATCCTGAACTTCTGGATTGGCTTGCGGTTGAATTCGTTGATAGTGGTTGGGACATGAAGCATATGATACGTTTGATGGTCACATCGTCTAGCTATAAACAATCATCGTTTGTGACTGCTGATGCGCGTGACCTTGATCCGTTAAATCGATATTATGCCCGTCAATCGCAAATAAGACTTCCCGCAGAAATTATCCGCGATAATGCCTTGGCCATTGCGGATTTATTAGTGCCAACAGTGGGCGGACGCAGTGTGCGACCATATCAACCAGAAGGATATCTTTCTGACCTCGCGTTCCCAAGACGTGTATGGACACCGGACATGGACGAAAACCAATATAGACGCGGATTATATACGTTCTGGCAAAGGACGAGAGTGCATCCGGCCTTACAAGCATTTGATGCGCCCACCCGCCAAGATGCGGTTGCGGATCGGCCATCATCAAATACACCGCTTCAGGCGCTGGTACTCTTAAATAACCCATCTTTCGTGGAAGCTGCCCGGGTCTTTGGTGAAAATATCATGGCATCAAACGGTGATGTGGATGCAAAGCTTGTCTGGGCCTTTGAAAAGGCGATCGCACGGCCAACCTTGAGCCAAATGGAGCTTGATAAAGTACGTGAAGTTTATAATGATAGCTTGGAATATTTCACAGAAAATACCAGCGAAGCGGATGATATGCTCGACATTGGGCTTCGTCCACTCGCGGGTGATGTTGATAAAGCAGAACTCGCAGCGTGGACTTCTGTGGCACGCCTTATTATTAACATGCACGAAACAGTGACACGGTTTTAGGAAAGGATTAGATATGAGCATTTCAAGAAGAAACTTTCTTAAAAATAGTGCCTCAGTGGCAAGTAGTATCGGCTTATCTGGATTAATTCCCGGCCTAGCCGATGCGGCGGAACAGGCAAAGTGGACGGGTGTAATTAATAAACCCCATGTTATGCCACGGGCAAAGCGTGTGATTTGGATGTATATGGCCGGTGCGCCGTCCCAAGTCGACTTGTTTGATTATAAACCAGATTTGGTTAAATACGGCGGTGAACCGATGCCAGAATCCTTAACGAAGGGCCAACAATTGGCTCAACTTCAAGGATCAAAGTTGATCGTGCGGCCTTCTAATTTTGACTATAAGCATTACGGTGAAAGCGGCCTTCATATGTCGACTTTATTGCCGCATATTGGCAATAACCTTGCCGATAAAATCACCATGATCCGGTCCATGCATACGGAGCAAATTAATCATGATACGGCCCATGCGTTTATGAATACGGGTTCAATCGTTGCCGGGCGACCTAGCTTTGGGGCTTGGGTTGATTATGCCCTTGGCGGTGCGGCCGATGATCTGCCGCCGTTTGTGGTGATGGTATCAAAGGAAAATTACGGCGGCCCACAACCTTTATCAGCGCGCCAATGGACATCAGGGTTTCTTCCCAGTCGTTTCCAAGGCATTGAATTTCAATCAGGCGGTACACCCGTTCACTATTTAGATAATCCCGGCACCAGCCGCGATCAACAGGGTTATATGATTGACCAGCTTCGCGCATTAAATGAAATTGGCGGCGAAAGATCGATGGATCCTGAACTTGTGACCCGTAACCTTCAATATGCGATGGCCTATAAAATGCAGGAAAGCCTGCCAGCGCTTGCGGACATTGAAAGTG
>JABIPV010000035.1 GCA_018699075.1 Kordiimonadaceae bacterium
AAGCAACAATGGAATTTGAAAGCATTGATGACGGTGTTGTTGGTAAGCTTCTTGTCGAAGAAGGGGCGGAAAATGTTCCCGTAGGTCAATTGATTGCTGTTTTACTAGAAGATGGTGAAGATGCATCTGCAGTTGACGGCATGGAAGCGGCACCTGCTGCGGCTTCTGCGCCTGAAGTTATAAAAGCTCCTGCTGCTGTGGCAGCTCCTGCTCCTGCGGCACCAGCGCCAGCTCCTGCTCCAATAACTGCCGCACCTGCACCAAGTGCAGTGCCAGCATCTGGTGATCGTGTTTTCGCGTCACCACTCGCTAAGCGTTTGGCAGAACAAGGCGGCTATGATATTTCACAAATCGCGGGAACGGGACCATATGGACGCGTTATTAAGCGTGATGTTGAAAGTTATACGCCTGCTGCTGCAACAACTTCCGTTGCTGCTGTACCTTCGTTAGAAGGCGACGCACCATACGAAGTGATTAAACTTAGCAATATGCGTAAAACCATTGCCAAGCGTCTTACGGAATCAAAACAAACAGTACCGCATTTCTATATTTCCGTGGATGTTGAACTTGATAATCTTCTTGCAGCACGTAAGCAACTCAATAGCATGTCAGATGAATATAAAATCTCAGTAAATGATTTTGTTGTTCGTGCATGTGGTCTTGGCCTAAAGAAAGTGCCAGCGGCCAATGTTCAGTATCACGGTGATGTGATGCATCAATTTAGTCGTGCAGATATATCCATTGCGGTTGCCATTGAGGGTGGACTTATAACGCCTGTTGTTCGTGGTGCTGATCAAAAAGGTCTTCGTGCTATTTCCGATGAAACCAAGGATCTGGCAAAACGCGCTCATGCTGGTAAATTAATGCCGGAAGAATATGCGGGTGGGACTTTCTCTATCTCCAATATGGGGATGATGGGTGTTAAACAGTTCGATGCCGTTATTAATCCGCCGCAAGCTGCGATCCTTGCTGTTGGTGCGGGTGAGCCGCGTCCAGTTGTTAAAAATGGTGAACTTACTGTTGCGACAGTTATGACGATTACTATTTCATGTGATCACCGTGCCATTGATGGTGCCGTAGGTGCTGAATTCTTAGCCGCGGTTAAGATGTTCCTACAAGAACCATCAACAATGTTACTGTAAGGATTTAAAATATGAGTAATCAAAAATTTGATATTGTTGTGCTTGGCTCAGGACCTGGTGGTTATGTAGCCGCAATTCGTGCTGCACAGCTTGGATTTAAAACGGCGGTAATTGAACGCGAAAACCTTGGTGGAATTTGCCTCAATTGGGGTTGTATCCCGACCAAAGCACTTCTTCGTTCTGCGGAAGTCTTTCATAATATGAAACATGCAGCGGATTATGGTCTTGTTGCGGGTCAGTTGGGATTTGATCTTGATAAAGTGGTCGCCCGTAGTCGTGGTATAGCCGCGCAGCTTAGCGGCGGCATTAAACATCTTATGAAGAAAAATAAAATCACTGTACTTGAAGGTGAGGGCGCACTTGTTTCCCCTGGCAAGCTTTCCGTTGAAAAAGACGGTAAGAAAACCATTGTTGAAGCAAACGACATAATCCTTGCCACTGGCGCACGTGCCAAAGAATTACCGCATCTTAAGGCTGATGGAAATCTTGTTTGGACATATCGTCATGCATTGGTTCCAAATGTCATGCCAAAGAAACTATTGGTTATTGGCTCCGGGGCAATTGGTATTGAATTTGCCAGCTTTTATAACGAGCTTGGCGCCGATGTTACGGTTGTTGAAATGATGGATAGAGTTATGCCAGTGGAAGATGAAGAAATTTCAGCTTTCGCGCTTAAATCTTTCAAATCACAAGGGCTTAACATTAAATTAAATGCGTCTGTTACGAAGCTTGATAAGAAAAAAGATAGCGTTGTTTGCACGGTTGAAGCCAAAGGCGGTAAAGCCGAGCAGATCGAAGTTGATCGGGTAATCATCGCGATTGGTATTGACGGAAATGTTGAGAATATCGGCCTCGAAGCCAATAAGATTAAAGTTGACCGTGGCCATGTGGTTGCGGACGAATGGGGTCATACAGGCGTTAAAGGTGTTCATGCTATTGGCGATCTAACAGGTCCGCCGTGGTTAGCACATAAAGCCAGTCATGAAGGCGTTATATTGGTTGAGAAAATTGCCCGTGATAAAGGCAATAAGGAAATCAAAGACCTTCACCCGATTGATAAGGGCAACATCCCTGGATGTACATATTGTCGCCCGCAAGTAGCAAGTGTCGGCATGACTGAAAAAGCTGCGAAAGAAAAAGGCTTTAAAGTTAAAGTTGGTAAGTTTCCGTTCATAGGTAATGGTAAAGCCATTGCCCTTGGTGAAACGGAAGGCATGGTAAAAACCGTGTTTGATGCGAAAACCGGTGAACTCTTGGGGGCACACATGGTGGGTGCTGAGGTAACAGAGATGATCCAAGGCTACACTGTAGCCCGCACTTTGGAGACAACAGAAGCCGAATTAATGCATACTGTGTTCCCACATCCTACGTTATCTGAAATGATGCACGAAAGTGTACTTGACGCATACGGTAAAGTTATCCATATGTAAGCAGTGAATGCTAATTGAGAATTGTTATGGAAAAAGCTGAAAAATTGGAAGTGACCAAATCAGGTCACCTGAGAAAACCTGATTGGATACGGGTAAAAGCACCTACATCCAAAGGGTATAACGAAACGCGAAACCTTATGCGAGGGCTTAAGCTCAACACTGTATGTGAAGAGGCTGCTTGCCCTAATATTGGCGAGTGCTGGACTAAAAAACATACAACTGTGATGATTTTAGGTGATACCTGCACAAGGGCGTGCCGTTTTTGCAATATTAAAACCGGTAAAGGCAATCCAGTTGACCCAGATGAGCCCGCACATGTTGCTGAAATGGTCGTCGTTACACAGATGAAGCATATCGTTATTACCTCCGTAGATCGTGATGATCTAAAAGATGGTGGTGCTGATCAATTTGTTAAAGTTATTTCTGCAATTCGTGAAGCTTCACCGGACACAACGATTGAAATTCTCACACCAGATTTTCGCAATAAGCCCGGCGCTCTTGAAACCGTGGTTGCGGCAAAACCGGATGTGTTTAATCATAATCTTGAAACTGTTCCCAGATTATATACACGTATTCGTCCTGGTGCGCGTTATTTCCATTCATTGAATTTACTTAGTAAAGTCAAAACTCTAGATCCTGAAATTTTTACTAAATCAGGTATTATGGTTGGTTTAGGTGAAGAAGAAATTGAAGTGCTTCAAGTGATGGATGATATGCGCTCAGCAGACATTGATTTTATGACGATTGGTCAATATTTGCAACCAACCAAAAAGCATGTTGATGTGGAAGAATTCATTAAGCCAGATCAGTTTCTGAAGTTTAAAAAACGTGCCAAGGCTAAAGGTTTTTTACATGTTTCATCGTCGCCACTGACGCGTTCTTCGCATCATGCCAGTGAAGATTTCGAAATCTTACAGGCGGCGAGGTTAGAGTTGCTCGCGAAAAAGCAAAATAAAATTCATCAAGATGCGCCGATTGATATTGATGAAATGAAAAAACATAATCCAAATTACGAGTTTTAATCTGTAAAGGTAATCATGCCAAAATTTGTTGAAGATAGAATATTTTCGTATTCCGCTGAACAAATGTATGATTTGGTCGCCGATGTAAATGAGTATCCCAATTTTTTACCGTGGTGCCTAGGTGCTAGACTTTATAAACAAACGGAAAAAGATTTTTATGCCGATCTGATCATTGGTTTTAAAGTGTTCCGTGAACGCTTTACATCGCATGTGATATTAGGTGAAAATCAGATTGATATTGAATATATTGAAGGGCCATTAAGTCATCTTCATAATTTATGGCAATTTAAAAATTTGGATAATGGAGGCTCATCCCTTCATTTTGAAGTTGATTTTGAATTTAAAAATAAAATATTCCAAAAATTAGTCGGTAGTTTATTTACGGAAGCCGTCCATAGAATGGTAATGTCTTTCGAAACACGTGCAAAAGAACTTTACAGTTAATAATAAAAGACGCTGTCATAAATATGATAATGGGATCCTTTTTATTGATTTTCGACATATTGAAAAACTTCTTCTAGTGGTGCTGAAAAATTATCTGCAATTTTAAATGCT
>JABIPV010000324.1 GCA_018699075.1 Kordiimonadaceae bacterium
AAAAAGATGAGCCTGAATGGTTACTCGAATGGCGCCTTAAAGCTTATTATAAATGGCTTGAAATGGAAGAACCCGATTGGGCGATGCTTGATTACAATAAGCCTGACTTTCAAGATATCTATTATTATGCCGCGCCGAAATCAGCAGATGATAAGCCAAAGAGCTTAGATGAAGTTGATCCAGAATTATTACGTACATATGAAAAGCTTGGCATTTCACTACAAGAACAAAAAGTACTTTCAGGAGTTGCCGTTGATATTGTCTTTGATAGTGTTTCTGTGGCGACAACATTTCGTGAAGCTTTAAAAGAAAAAGGCGTTATTTTCTGCTCGATCTCAGAAGCCGCGCGGGATTACCCGGAACTTATGAGAAAATATATGGGGTCAGTTGTACCCATGGCGGATAATTTTTATGCGACGCTTAACAGTGCAGTATTTACGGATGGCACATTCGTTTATATTCCAAAAGGGGTGCGTTGCCCTATGGAATTAAGTACATATTTCAGAATTAATGAAGCCAATACAGGACAGTTTGAAAGAACATTGATTATCGCTGATGACGATTCTTATGTATCTTATCTTGAGGGCTGCACCGCACCGATGCGTGATGAAAACCAACTTCATGCGGCAGTGGTTGAATTGGTGATATTGGATAATGCTGAAATAAAATATTCAACGGTACAAAATTGGTATCCGGGCGATAAAGACGGCAAAGGCGGTATATATAATTTTGTTACCAAACGTGCGGCATGTCGCGGCGAAAATGCAAAAGTATCCTGGACACAAGTAGAAACGGGATCTGCGGTAACATGGAAATATCCAAGCTGTATTTTGCAAGGGGATGGTTCGGTTGGTGAATTTTATTCAGTGGCCATTACCAATAATTATCAACAAGCCGATACTGGTACAAAAATGATTCACTTGGGCAAAAACACATCAAGCACGATTATATCAAAAGGTATTTCTGCCGGGAAAGCACAAAATATTTATCGTGGTTTGGTTAAAGTGATGCCAAACGCGGAAAACACACGAAACTTTACCCAGTGCGATAGTTTATTGATCGGTGATGAATGTGGGGCCCACACGGTGCCATACATTGAAGCAAAAAACCCTACAGCACAGCTTGAACATGAGGCAACTACATCAAAGATCAGCGACGAGCAGCTTTTTTATTGCCTGCAACGTGGCCTTGATGTGGAGCAGTCTGTTGCCTTGATCGTGAATGGGTTTTGCAAAGACGTTATGCAGCAGCTGCCGATGGAATTTGCGGTTGAAGCACAAAAATTATTAGGAATTAGCTTAGAAGGAAGCGTTGGTTAGACCTTCGCGAAACGGAATAAAAAAATGTTAGAAATTAAAAATTTACATGTTGAAGTCGCAGGACAAAAAATCCTTAAAGGATTGAATTTAAATATTAACGCCGGTGAAGTGCATGCGATAATGGGGCCAAATGGCGCTGGTAAATCAACGCTTGCCTATGCCATGTGCGGTAAAGAAGGTTATGAAATTACAGATGGGTCTGTGACCTTTCAAGGTAAAGACTTTCTAGAGCTTGAAGCAAATGAACGTGCTGCAGAGGGGGTGTTTCTAGGGTTTCAATATCCGGTAGAAATCCCTGGAGTATCAAACATAAATTTCTTGAAAGCGGCCCTTAATTCTATCCGCAAATATCGCGGTGAAGAAGATATGAAAGCGGTGGAGTTTTTGAAACTTATTAGAGCCAAAGCTGCCGAGCTTGAAATGGACCCCGAAATGTTAAAGCGGGCTGTAAATGTTGGCTTCTCTGGCGGTGAGAAAAAGCGTAATGAAATGGTGCAAATGGCTTTACTCGACCCAACTTTTTCTGTGCTTGATGAAACCGATAGTGGTTTAGATATTGATGCGCTTCGCATTGTGGCGGATGGTATTAATAGAATGCGTAGCCCTGAGAAATCAATTTTAGTGATAACCCATTATCAACGGTTATTAGATTATGTAGTACCTGACTTTGTTCATGTATTGGCGGACGGCAAAATAGTTAAGTCTGGTGATAAATCATTGGCGATTCAGCTTGAAAAAGATGGTTATGCCGGGCTTGGAATTGCTGAGAATGCGGCTTAGGGTAGATTAGATGACTTTTAAAAACCATATTGATGGTCAAAAATATGCGGATGATTTTAAGGCCCACGCGGCCGGATTGCCGGGTTCTGATATATCCTGGCTAAATGATCTTCGCCGTACTTCAATTGCAAAATTTGCAGAAGTTGGCTTGCCTGGACCGCGGGTTGAAGAGTGGAAATACTGTAATTTAAATGTGCTAAAATCTGGCAAATTTAATGTTTCATCGTTAATTGCCTCTGATGAGGGTAAAATAACCTCTCTTATAAACGAAGCCAGATTAGATGATATTAATGGGGCAAAAGTTGTTTTAGTTGACGGATACTATCATTCATCTATGTCAAACATAGATCAACAAGACGGTGTGACATTGACGAGTCTGAATGGTCTTTTTGGTGCCGATCCGGAAAAAGCAAAAGCATTATTTAGCCAAACGAATGACTTAAATAGTCTGAAGGAATTAAATACGGCTTTCATGACCGATGGGTATGTGCTCCTTGTTGAAGCGAATGTGAAGTTGGCTGAGCCAATTCAGATAATTCACCTATCAACGACTGCATCAAACGATAAAGCATTGCGTCAACGTAATTTTATTCAATTAGAAGTCGGCTCAACCGCACAAATCATTGAAAGCTTTATCGGCATTGATGGCGTTAATTGTTGGAGCCATAATAATACGGATGTGGTCATTGGTCAGCAAGCATCACTTGAAATATATCAGTTTCAAAATGAAGGTGCTGATACAATTCATATGGCAGAAACCATTGTTGATGTGGCAAAGGGTGGAGACTTTAAACATTATTCGCTTAATATTGGCGCTAAGTTAAGCCGTACTGAAATTAAGCCAACTTTAAAGGGTGAGGGTGGTGAAATTGAACTTCGCGGCGCATTTTTAGGACGCGGCGGCAATTCCCATAATGTATTCACCCATATGAAACATATGGAACCAGAATGTAATAGCAATCAGGTTTACCGCGGCGTTTTAGACAAAGGTGGAAAGTCGGCTTTTCAGGGTAAGGTATATGTGGCGAAAGATGCGCAGCTTACAAATGCTGACCAATCCAATAAAAACTTATTACTCGATCGTAACGCAGAAGCCAATAGTAAGCCAGAACTTATGATTTATGCTGATGATGTGAAGTGTTCACATGGTACAACCGTTGGAGAACTTGACGCGGAAGCGTTATTTTACTTAAAATCGCGCGGGCTTGATAAAATGTCGGCTAAAGCATTGTTGGTTGAGGCATTTGTCGCAGAGGTGTTTGAAGAAATAAACATTACCTCGGTAAAAGAAAAATATCTTTCGTTGGCCCGTCAGTGGCTGGAAATAGAGGGATAATATGGAAGCCGCCGTGACGTCAAACTTAAATTATAATGTTGAAGCGATCCGTAATGATTTTCCGATTTTTAAGCAGGAAATTTACGGAAAACCGCTCACTTTTTTGGATAGTGCTGCCAGCGCACAAAAACCACAATCCGTTATAGATGCTATTAGCGATTGTTATTCAAATGAATATGCAAATATTCATCGTGGGGGATATTTTCTTTCTCAAGCGTTAACGTCCAAATATGAAACCGCACGCGAAACGGTACAAAACCATATTCAAGCGAAATCATCCAAAGAAGTGATCTTTGTTCGCGGGGCAACAGAAGCGATTAATTTAGTGGCGCAAACTTGGGGCAGAGCCAATTTAAAAAAAGATGATGAAATAATATTAAGCCATATGGAGCATCATTCAAATATTGTGCCGTGGCAAATATTAAAAGACGAAAAAGAATTTACCCTAACCGTAAGTCCAATAGACGATCGCGGTAATTTCTTAATGGATGAATTTGAAGCATTATTAAGTGAGAAAACCAAGCTGGTCGCGATCACGCATATTTCAAATGCTCTTGGCACAATTACCCCGATAAAAGACATTATAAAGGCCGCTCACAAAGTCGGAGCCTTAGTGTTGGTTGATGGGTGTCAGGCACTCCCGCATATGGAAGTTGATGTGGTTGATCTTGATGCAGATTTTTATGTTTTTTCTGGGCATAAAATGTATGGACCAACAGGGGTTGGTGTGCTTTATGCCAAAGAAGAATTGCTTAATCAAATGCCTCCTTATCAGGGCGGCGGTGATATGATCCGGTCCGTAACATTTGAAAAGACGACCTTTAATGAACTGCCCCATAAATTTGAGGCCGGAACGCCTAATATAGTAGGCGGAATTGGTATGGCGGCGGCGATAGATTATATGAATGATCTGGGTTTTAAAAATATTCATGATCATGAAGAAAACTTGCTTCACTATGGACTGGAAAAAATTAAAGAAGTGGATGGCATAGAAATGCGCGGTCAAGCGGATCAAATGGCAGGGATTTTATCCTTTACCATGGAAACAGCGCATCCTCATGATATTGGTACCATCTTGGACCAGGATGGCATTGCTATTCGGACGGGCCATCATTGCGCCCAGCCAGTAATGGACTTTATGGATATTCCGGCGACGGCACGGGCATCGTTTGGCCTTTATAATACGACAGAAGATATTGACCGGTTTGTCGATGGTCTTCATAAAGTAAACAGAATTTTTGCGTGAATAAGGATTTAATAAAATGAGCTTTTTAGATGGCTTTTTAAACCAAAGACCGGGTGAGAAACCGGAAGAAAATGAAAAAGAGAAATCGTCTGAACCAACTTCAGAAAATCGTGGCGATCCTATCTCTGCGGATGAAAAGAAGGTGATACAGAGCCTTGCCGCGGGTAAAATAAGTGAAATTTTTGATCCAGAAATCCCCGTCAATATATATGAGTTAGGCCTGATTTATGATATTGATATCAATGATTATGCAGATGTTGTTGTGTCGATGACGTTGACATCACCCCATTGCCCCGTGGCGGAAACCATGCCGGGTGAAGTTGAAATGAGGGTGCGAGAAGTGGAAGGTGTCGGAGACGTCAAGGTGGAGCTTATTTGGGAGCCGCCGTGGGATATGTCGATGATGTCAGAAGCTGCCCGCCTTGAAATGGGCTTTATGTAGTTTGTTGATTACAAGGCATCAATTCGAAGTTTAATTTTAATAAATAATTCCGGGACGGTCTTTAAGTGTGCCTTTTCAGCATTTAAAATACTGCTGAAAGCGCGTTTTTTGATGGCAATCAAATCAATTTTATGGTCGACGCTTTCAGTTGTTGCTTGCTTATAAAGAAGGTCGATTAATCTTTCAGCACCATTTAACCTTCCCCATAGATAATCGTTTTCTCTATCTTCGCGGCTAAAAAAAGCGCCAAAGCTTCTCATTGC
The DNA here is from genome assembly GCA_018699075.1 of Kordiimonadaceae bacterium. GTDB lineage: Bacteria > Pseudomonadota > Alphaproteobacteria > Sphingomonadales > Emcibacteraceae > Pseudemcibacter. The sequence continues at coordinate 5,387 of JABIPV010000324.1, forward strand.
TGTCCCTTTTAAGGGCATTTCTAAGGGGTCGGATTTTAAACTAAGGTTATCATTGGGACTGATGCGGTTTACAAGAATTTCGTTAAACTCACCAACGGCTTTTGATCCCATTATTGAAAATGTGATCACGTCCCAAAAAGCAAAACCAAGATAATTTGTCATGAGATCCTGTTTAAAATCATCATTCCAAGAATTATTAAGCTGCGCAGCAATAAGGCCATCGGTTTTGTCCCGAATGTCGTCAAGGCCTATCACTGGAGACAACTTTTCAAAGATGGTTTCAATTTTTGGACCATATTTATCGACCAACGCTAGATTATTTTTACATGTAAGGTCATCACTAATGGGTTGTTTGATGAGTGAAGTGACAATCGCTTTGATTTGATTTTTAGTGTCTGGCGTAATTCTATCTAATATGGTTGAATCCTTGATGTTTTCCAATATTTGATAGAGAGCCATTTTACAATTATCAAGCTCTTTAACATGATCGGAATTTTGGCTATATTGTGTGTTGAGCTCTTGAATTAGAAATTGTAGGCGCCGCTTTTGATAATTTACGTCAAAATTTATGATAAAAGTCGTCCAAGATGGGATAGTTTGTAGTGTTTGCGATTTATTGATGAATGAAGTTGTCCATGCAAAAAGCCCTTTATTACTTTTCGCGCTATCACCGCCATATATTAAGCTTTCACCAATTGTGTCTCTTAATATCCAATGCTGCATTATTGAAAAAAGCCGTCTTCTTTCGTTGCTGCCTTTGGGCAAATCGCAAATGGTTGCTATTAATTTTGTTAAATCGGCAACAGTGCTGCGTATTTTTAATCTTGCGTACGCTTCATACGAATAACCAGATTCTGTGACTGCCCGCGCACTGGCAAGGGTTCTCCAATCTGCAAGTTGGCTAGAAGTAGTGACTTTCTTGAGCTTTTTGGGCGAAACGTCGTAAACCAATTTTTGTACACTCGGTTTGACAGATTCGACAACCGCCTTGATGGTGAGCACTTGTTGGTTATGAAGATGAATATCACGCAGATCGTCATGCATAGGCTCGTTCATGGGAATATCGGACATTGCACCTTTGATGGTATTTAACATGGTTGGTGGCGCACCGGTTGGTCGAACTTTAAGGCGTTCGGGATTAGGATCAATATATATGACAAGCCTGTTAACTTCGCGATATGCGGGTCTGTCGTGGATGGCTTCTATGGCTTGATCAAAGGGTTTATTATTAAGGATACTACCGTCTAGGAAAGAAGTCAGTTCAGGGTTGATACCGGCAAGTTTATATTCCTTGAAATTATTTTTAATAAAGGCGTCTTTTTTAGCCCACGTCATATTATGTTCTTTTAAAAAATGGTCTGTTTCCCTGATTTGTGCAGGTGGAAATGCTCCTGGAAAGCACGACGTCGCACGGGCAGCAAAGCTTAAAGAGGGTAGGCTGTCATCATCAAAATCACTTTCGATAATCGTGCTTTTTTGTTCCGTTGCTTTTTTGAGGTAACTGAATTTTAAATTATGACGATGTTCATATTCAGTGATAGAGGCTGGATCATTAAGTAAAATAGTGCGTTTATAGCCATAAAAGTCGGTTAAAGTGACAAAAAGTTCTAATTTATGACCTCTAGGTAATAAAGAATGATTATTTAGTTCGCCCATTCCTCTCAGTCCACCAAAAACCAACTTTAACAGATGCTTGCCATCAAAAGGGGGCTTTAAGTCCCAAACATTCAAAAGAGCCGGAAGTTTTTCTTTTACTTTAGTGCTGAGCGTGCCATTGCCTAGATATTTCCCGCTAATGATATTGATAATGGGCTTGATGATAAGTTTGGCCCACGTTCCAGGTTTTTTCTTTTTACCCGTTAGCTTACTAACATCTGCTTCAATAAGCCAATGATGGCGTAAGTGATCAAAATTTAAATCATGTGCAATGGCACGACCAAGATAAACGCTGTTCATTCCCCCGGCGGAGGCGCCAGCAATGGTGTCGATAATTACCCTTAAATCAAGCTCAGGTGAAAAACTTTTTAAAATATCGTAATAAACAAGTTCCGTATCAGGAATATCGGTTACATTATCATTGGGGTAAGAATAAGTTGTGCGGGAAGGGTCGCCTGGGTCTGGGCTCGTGTGATAGGCTTTTGAAGCCCGTGCAAGTTTAAGGATTTCTTTGCTAACGCCATGAATATAAATGGCCAATGACACGCCCCCAAAACAGACCAGTGCTAGTCGTAGCTCTTTTTCTCTCATGTTTTCTTCTTACTTTTTGGCTGGGGGTAATTTTTAAAAGGGGAGGCGAGTAATTCTATTAAGTTTAAAGGCTTCTCAAACCCGAACTCCGTAAGGCCTTGTCGCATTTGTTCACAATTTAAAGTTGGCTTATCAATATAGGTGCCGAAAATCTTATCCCAAAAACATAGATTAAAACCGTAATTACTGTTTGTTTCAGAGACAATTTCGGAATGATGTATCCAATGTATTTCTGGAGTAATAAAAGTAGTGCGCAATATTTTTTCCACAGGAGAGGGCAGTTTTATGTTGCTGTGATTAAAAAGCGCCAATCCATTTAATATTACTTCAAAAATAATAACCGCCACAACGGGTATGCCCATAATCAGCACAAAGAGCATTTTGATCAGCATTGAAATGATAATTTCAATGGGATGGAAGCGCACAGCCGATGTGACATTGAGGCCAAGTTCAGAGTGATGCATTCTGTGTAACCGCCATAATATTGGCATTTGATGCATCATTACATGTTGACCGTAGATTAGAAGGTCAAGCAGTAGCACAGAAAGAACTATTATTATCATCTCAGGCAAATTAATTATATTGAAGAGTCCAATGCCGTTTTCACGGGCATAATTTGCAACGCCAACGGCCAGCAATGGAAATAATAGTTTTAAGATAATGTTATCAATGGTCACCATGGCTAAATTAGTGAACCATTGGTGAAGGTGACTTTCTCTGCGTTTGGCGAGAGGCGCCAGAAATTCGGCAATCCCTAAAAGCACCAGTAACGCTATAAAAACGCCTGGCCTAATGTATTGTTCATATTCAATAATTGTATTCATAAAATGGTTAACTCTTAAAAATCAGA
>JABIPV010000259.1 GCA_018699075.1 Kordiimonadaceae bacterium
GGCGCAATGGTTGCCGGAAGTACAAATACCCCTGCACCTACAATCCCATTTAAAATTAGCATAGCGCTACCAAACATACCGATTGACCGTACTAATTTATTTGAGGTGAGCACCATTTTTCTAATCCTTAAATACGCTTATATTGCGAAGTTCATTGGCGACCATAGCCAGACGGGGGGCTAGGTCGTCGATTATATCTTCTTTTCTCGCCCGGTATGACGGAATACCGCAGGATATACATACATCCAATCCATCGGCGGTTCTGGCGATTGGCGATGAAATGGCAAAAATATTAGGATGCCATTCTTCAAAGGCGACGCAATATCCCTTTGTATTACAAGTCTCTATCGCTTGATTTATGCACGTACTTTGTTGATCAAAAATTCCGGGATAGGTTTTTTCTATTTCTTCGCGTTTGGCTTCAAACTCTTGCTCAGATAACATAGATAATAAAGCGCGCCCCGTAAGCGTCTCGACAATAGGCATCGTCATACCGATTTCAGGCGACGTCGGAAAGTTCGATAACTTGCCCGCGGTCTGTATATATATTGCATCAGCACCACTAAATATAGCCAGCGACGTCACTCCTTTAGAGAGGTTCGCAAAATCGGTCATTATTTCAAGGGCTTCTTCCCGCCATTTCATTGATGAAAGAACAGGGTAGGATAACGCTAAGATAGTTTCCGAAAGTCTAAACCCACCTTTAAGGTCGCGACGGAGATAGTTTTGATCAATGAGGGTTTTGCAAAGCCGTGAAACAGTTGCTTTATTTATACCTATTCTATCAGCGATTTGAGCATTCGTTAACTTAACCTCACCTGCTTTAAAGCACCCCAATATTTGTAGTCCACGGATTAACGTCGTCGATAAAGAGGTATCTTTTTCAATCGGAGCAACCATTGTTTTCTAGCCATTCTAGTAGAAAGTTACATAAAATAAGGTTTTAATAAATTGTATATAATTTATTATTGTTACTATATATGAAACAAGTATGTCAATTTTTTTCAACTTCATAGAACTTTTGAATGTCTGCTTTGGGTGGTGGTTAAGTATTTTCTCGTAAAGCATGCCTAGATGCCCGGTCAACCAAACTAAATAATAGATCAATCTCATTTTTCTTATGAGATGCCTTATGGCCTTTTACCTTAACAAACTCGCATTTTATCTTAGATGTTAATTGGTAAAACTCTTGATACAACTCATAATTATTTAGCCGTTTATTTTTACCGGAATAATAATTGCTGTGTTCAAGACGAGTTCGCCTCGCCAACAAACCAATAATATTTTGTGAATCCGTATGAACCGTTAAAGTAATATCTCTTCCGTTAGCCAAAGCTATCATTTCACTGAGTGACCACAACACAGTTTGTAATTCCAATTTAGTGGAATTGGTTTGCTCAAAACGTTTCACCTTCACCATTTTTTTAAGCAAATTTATAGACACGCTCATGTCACTAACCACAAGGTAAGCGCCATAGCCAACTTTTAGTTGAGGATTAACACTACCGTCAGTAAAAACCTGTAAGCTTATTGTTTTACTAATTTCGTCCAACATTGGCGTCCTTTTTGGGGCGAGAGCACCTACTCACAAATATAATTAAAACTGCGAAATATAAGCGGGCGAATGTCTGCTTTCGGCCAAAAGCAGACTCTCAGAAGTTCGTAAAATAACTGATCATATTCTCCAAACAAGTGCCATTTAAAGGAAAGCAAATAGTCTTTATAACTATTCAAATGCCTCGTTTGATAAAAACTGATATTGACCACTGCTAACATCCAAAACTATATATTTGCCGTCAGCACGGTTAAACTTTACGCCTTCGGCATCGATAACATTAGTACCACTTTCAGTTACTGCATCTAATGATACTGCAGGCACATAAACTTCGGCTGTTGTATTGGTTGGAATGGTAACATTAATGGTGACGTTATTACCATTTTTTCTCCATGCCGATTTTATCATTCCGTTAATTGATTTATGTTCCGCTGATATCGCGCTAAAGGGTGCGGCTTCGATAAGAGGCTTTATTTCAAATTGCTTGTACCCAGGCTTATTAACATCAATTCCAGCAATATCGGAAAACATCCATTCACCAACTGATCCGTTAGCATAATGACTAAAACTATTCATCGTAGGTTCCATAAAACCCTCTTCCTTGGTATAGGAATTCCAACGTTCCCATATCGATGTCGCACCATTGACTACACTATACCCCCATGATGGGTAATCGGTTTGCATTAGCATGTTGTAAGCGACATCCTCATATCCATATTTCGATAAAATGGGTAGAAGGTGACTTACTCCCGCTATTCCAGTTGCCAGTCTGTTTCCATTCTCCTTTACAAGTCCAGCTAATCTGTCTGCACCTCTCTGTTCAAGTTCTTTCGGGTATAAATTCATCGCTAACGCCATGCTATATGCGGTCTGAGAATTTTCCGTCAATTCGCCGTCCGCTAAAAAATACGCCTTTACAAATGCCTCTTTGACTTTGGAAAATAACGTGCGATAAGCCTCCGTTTCTTCGTTCTTATTCAATGCTTCTGCCATTTCCGCCATTAAATGAATGTCGTAAGCATAATAAGCAGACGCTATAAAGTTTTTATTTGTATTATACCCTACTACCAACCAGTCCCCGAAATTTTGCCCTCCTTGCGGACGCAGATAATTTTCACCTGCTGCTTCCCTCTGAAACTTCATAAATCGCGTCATACTTTCCCAATGTTCTTCAAGCAGACGTTTATCACCATAAGTACGATAAAACATATAAGGCAAAATGATGCCGCCATCCATCCACCCAGGTGAGTAATCGAAAGCATGTTGAAAAGGTATAGGTGCGTAATTTGAATAAGCACCGTACGGTAATTGAGCATCCCGCACATCACGCATCCATTTGGTATAAAAAGCTGAAACATCTGCAATATAAGCGGAGGTGCGAAAATAAACTTGGGCATCACCCGTCCAGCCCATACGTTCGTCACGCTGCGGACAATCTGTAGGAACATCAAAGAAATTGGCAAACTGTGTTGTTTTTATATTTTCAAATAATTGAGTTACGAGTGGTGCGTTTCCTCCCCAATTCAGATCACCTTCAAATTCAATCTTTCCAACTTGCGGTGTTGAAGAATTTATGACAACACCCGTAATTGCATCAAGTTCTGGTATTCCCGGGTATCCAGTGACCTCAATAAATTGGAAACCATGATAAGTAAATTGTGGCAGCCAACTTTCTTCTTTGTCGCCTTTTAAAATATACGTATCAGTAGAGCGTGCTTCACGCAGGTTTGCGGTCATGAGAGAACCATTTTGATGTAACATTTCTCCATACCGCAAAGTCACTTTGGTCCCTGCAGGACCTTCAACCTTTAGTCGTCCAACACCAGCAAAGTTCTTACCAAAATCAAAAATATAAGTGCCGGGACTAGGCTCTGTACGCGCTACCGCGACTAATTCTTCCTGTATCTGAACTGGAACTCCGGGATAGGCTTCGACAATACCACGTGGATTACCACGCCACTTGACGGGCTTCCAATTGCTATCGTCAAAGCCTGCTCTATCCCAACCTGTATTTTTCAATCGCGCATCAAACGTTTCACCCATTAGAATATCTGTCTCTCGTAAAGGTCCTGTAGAAGCCAACCAGATATTGTCGTTATCGTTATACATCTGTTCTGAAGATTGTGGATTGAATGCTTGAACAGGATTTATTCGTCTTTGAAGATCGCTGACGGTTGATATGATCTGCCTCTCACCATTTTCATATTCGACCTCTAATTGCGCACGCACTCCTATTTTGTTGCCCCAAAAGTTTCGCTCACCATTAATTATGCCTTTTAATGTTCTACCGTATCCCACATAACCCGCATACCAACCATCAGATAAGATTGCCCCTAATGCATTTGCACCTTCTTCTATTTGACCTGTAACGTCATAAGTAAAATAATAAATCCGCTTATTATAATCCGTCCAGCCGGGTGTAAAATAATCTTCCCCAACACGTTCACCATTGAGCCTAAGCTCGAAAAGTCCCATGGCAGAAGCGTAAATCGTCGCTCTCTTAATTTTACCGCCCAGCTTTGTGTCGAATTCCGTTCGTAAATAAGGACTAGGCGCAAGCTCTAATTCCTTGTCTTCGTCCAGTTCTTCCTCAGGAATATCATAACCTATCCATGCAGCCTCCCAGTCTAAAAAGCTTAATAAGCCCATTGACCAAGTCGCTACGTCACTCCATTCAGACACATTATCGTTTTTATCCCACGAGCGGACTTTCCAATAGATTTGCATTCGCGATTTGAGTGGTTTTCCAGTATATACAATGTGGTTTGTTTCGGAAGAAGTCACTTTCCCCGTATCCCACAGGTCGGCGCCGCCTTTTTTCAATGTAGTCGGATTGCTAGCTATTAATATTTGATAAGCTGATTGATTTTGCGCACGTTCGTCTGAAGTTACTATCCAACTTAATCGTGGCTCAGTGATGTCAATGCCAACCGGATTTTCTAAATATTCAACTCGAAGGTCTATCGCTTTTAAGCTCCCCCTACTTTGTGCAGAAGTGGACTGGTACGTCATGCTGATAATTAACAGTATTGCTATGCGCAAACATTTAGAAAAAACTTTAACCACAATAATTCTCGCTAGTTATTATTTATTTAGAACACATCTAACCCGATTTTCACTCGTCTTTCAATTGCCAATCCATGCAGCATTAAAAGTGAAGCAAGATAGAATACTGTGGGAAGTAGGGTATTTCCATTCTTGAGAGTCTGCTTTGGGTCGAAAGCAGACATTCAATAAGTGCTTATAAGTGATGCAACGTATTTCCCGTAACGGCCGTGGCGACATAGGTGTAATAGACTTACATATTAGAGAGTTGATAAAATTATTTAATCTATAATTTTAAGCCTTGTTTTTGCCGCAAAAATGGGTGAAAACAAGATCATGAGTGCATTTATTTTTAAATCAGCTAAATATGATAATGATCAATCAACAATTGAGCTTAATTATGGTTATGTTGAGGGGCCTACTTTTAAAGAGGTTATTCATTTCCCAAATGCAAAGTCTGAATTAACATCTACTGAACAAGATGCCCTTGATAAAGCCATTCGCCAACTTCATTTAGCCGCCGGGATTAGTTATTATAAAGCTTACTGTCCAAAAGAAATTATCGTTGAAAATGAGGCCTTGTCGCAAGAAGAGGCAGATTTCTTTTATAAATTTTATCTAATGGGGCTTGGTGAGTTTTCTGTTGAAAATAATATTCAGCTAAAAGATATAATTTCTTTTCCAATTGGAACCTCAAAAACACTTAGCCCAAGTGATTTGAAACTCACCTCTGCCAGTGTCGTTCCTATTGGTGGTGGCAAAGATAGTATTGTTTCCTTGGAAGCCTTAATTCAGGCGAACCATCCTCTAAGGATGATAGCCATCAATGCGGGTAAGCCGATAAAAGATGTGATGGAAGTTGCCCAGCCAATTCAAGCAATCCACATTAAAAGAACATTGGACCCTACTTTATTTAGCTTAAATGATGAGGGTGTGATGAATGGTCATGTGCCGATTACAGGCATTCTGTCTTTCATCATGGCATGCGGAGCTATTTTATATGGTTATGACAGCGTCGTTATGTCCAACGAAGGTTCCGCCAGCGAAGGCAATATGGAATTTGACGGCCTTGATATTAACCACCAATATAGCAAATCGTTAGAATTTGAGCTTGATTTTGATGGTTTTATCCGCACTCATGTGTTAGCCGATTTTAAATATTTTTCACTACTTCGCCCTTTATCGGAAACAGGTATTGCCTGTCTTTTTGCTACCCAGACAAAGTATTTCGAACATTTTAAAAGCTCAATCGTAATTTTCATATTGATAAAGGGGTGCGGCAATATGGCTGGTGCTGTGATTGCCCAAAATGCCGTTTTGTGTTTCTGGCGCTCTCACCTTTTATCCCAAAAGAGAAATTGATTGATATCTTTGGCAAGAATATGTTGGATGATATGACACAAGAAAATGGTTTTCGTGAACTGGTTGGCTTGCTTGGTCATAAACCTTTTGAATGCGTCGGTGAAATTGAAGAATGTCAGCAAATTATCAAGTGCCTAACCACGACGGAATGGGCAAA
>JABIPV010000202.1 GCA_018699075.1 Kordiimonadaceae bacterium
AAAATCCTGAAAAAATTGCTGCTTTAAAGATACTTTGGGAAGATTATAAAACCAATAACAATATCATTTTACCCATTAACGGTGAAAATCCTTACGCCTTACCTTAATAGTTCTAAAGTTACTAAATAAGCGCAATGATCTGATGCCCCTGTATCAGGGATTACTTTTTTGTCTATGACGCGCCATTTGTTGGCTGGGTAATACATTACATAATCAATTTTTTTTATTGGATTATCACAGGGGAAGGTGAAAGCGGGGTTTTCTTTGTCATAAGAAGACGTCCACATTTCCTCGAGTTTATTTATAGTTTCGCTTCCCGGAACATCATTTAAATCACCTGCTAGAATAGAAGGGTATTTATTATCCTTAAATGCATCATTAATAGCTTGTGCCTGAGCGACACGGTCATGGTCTCCCTTTAAATGATCGAGATGTGATCCGATGAAAGAGATGGTATCGCCCGATCCAATGGACGCGACGACTTCTGCAGCGGCTCTCGGTTCATTGTCAGGGGTGTTTGGCGTATAAGGAAGCGCCACATTTCGTGTGCTTGTGAAAGACCATTTGGACAATATTCCTTCGCCGTATTCACCGCCGTCATGGGGCATGGCCCTTGCGAATAAAGGGGCCATTTTTGTGCGCTGACCCAGTTCTGTCACCAAATCATACCCTCTGGCACGATTGGTTTTATAATCAACTTCCTGCAAGGCGACGAAATCAGGATCGGTATCGATGATCACTTTGGCAATTAGATCCAGATCAAAATTACCTTTAATGGTTTTACCATGAAGAATATTAAAGGAGAGTATTTTTACCTGCGGGTTTTCTTGTGCAATGGTTGTTGAAATACCAAAAGCGAGAAGTGTAAGGATATAAAAAATGTTCTTCATGATATTACTGCCTATTTTTAAATTATTATTGCTTATTAAATGTATCTTTGAATGGGATTGCTGAGATTTGATGGTCATCTTCATAAATTATTTTTCCAGGCCTATCAGTTTTAATCTGTTTGACTCTATATTCATGGTTTTCAAGTATCTGAGCATATGATCTCATTTTAGAAATATGTTTTTGTGCGCTATCTTTAAACCAACTTATGGCCTTTGGCGTAACGCTTCCATATTTATTTCTAATAACACCAGGAACTACAAGGTTTTTACCAAACCATTTTGAAAGTTCCTTTTGTAGCTTTTCCTCATATGGATAAAGTACATTATTTTCTTCCAGCATTCCCATGGCAGCAAAAATACCCTGTTCTACCAATGAATTCTCATCGATAGCGTAGATAACAAATCGCAAATATTTATCTCCCCCAGCCAATTCTCTAATACCTTACTGCCAAGATTTAATTAGTTCGTCGTAACCAATGGTTACAGGAGTTGGTTTTTCATTAGCGATTTTTGCTTTGGGTGCGCCGGGTTGAGCAATCCAATAAGCATCATCTCTTTCATCATTCATTTTAGGGCCAAACTCGCCTTGAACACCAGCACGTTCCAATCTTCTAAGAAGTCTTTCTTGTGCTACGCATAAAGCATCTAAAGCTTCTTTGGCTGTTTTTTCACCGGATGATGCATCGCCAATATTTTGCCACCACAATTGGGCAAGTTTTGGATAGTCAGGAATATTTGTGCCTGTTGGGGACCACTGAACCCGTGCGGGCGAGCGGTAAAATTCAATTAGGCCACCAAGTTGCGGTGCACGTTCCGTAAATGACGCATGCTGTACAGAACTTTCACGAATGAATGTTAGGCCTAAATGTGATTTTTTCACATCCACGGTTTTTGATGTGACAAACTGCGCATAAAGCCAAGCCGCTTTGGCGCGATCATCCGGGGTTGATTTCATTAGTGTCCATGAACCGGCATCTTGATAACCGATTTTTGTACCTTCTGACCAATAAGCGCCATGTGGTGATGGGGCCATGCGCCATTTGGGTGATCCGTCTTCGTTTACTACAGGAATATTGTCTTTCACCATATCGGGAGTAAAGGTCGTGTACCAAAACATTTGTTGAGCGATGTTTCCTTGGGCGGGAACAGGTCCTGCTTCGGAAAAAACCATACCTGCTGCGGCAGGTGGTGCATATTTTTTTAACCAGTCCACATATTTTTCTAGCGCATAAACTGCCGCAGGGCTATTAGTCGCGCCGCCGCGGGCCATGCATGATCCTACGGGCTGTGAGTTTTCATTTACACGAATTCCCCATTCATCAACAGGAAGACCATTTGGTTCGCCCTTATCGCCCATGCCTGCCATGGACATCCATGCATCGGTAAAGCGCCAACCTAAGGAAGGGTCCTTTTTACCGTAATCCATATGGCCATATACTTTTTTACCGTCGATTTCGCGGCCTGTGAAAAATTCAGCTATATCTTCGTAAGCAGACCAATTAACAGGCACGCCAAGGTCGTATCCGTATTTGGCTTTAAAATCAGCCATGTTTTTTGCTTCGGTAAACCAGTCATATCGGAACCAATATAAATTGGCGAATTGTTGATCCGGTAGCTGATAAAGTTTACCGTCCGGCCCTGTTGTAAAGGATGTGCCGATAAAATCATCTAGGTCCAAATTAGGGTTGGTGACATCTTTACCTGTTCCAGACATCCAATCCGTTAAGTTTCTTGCTTGTTGATAGCGCCAATGGGTGCCAATTAAATCACTGTCGTTGATATAGGCATCATAAATGTTTTCGCCAGACTGCATTTGGGTTTGTAGCTTTTCAACGACGTCTCCTTCACCAATTAAATCGTGGGTAACTTTAATGCCAGTCAGTTCTGTGAATGCTTTTGCCAGTGTTTTGCTTTCATATTCATGGGTGGCGATGGTTTCTGAAACCACTTTAATTTCCATGCCTTTGAAAGGGGCTGCGGCCTCAATGAACCAGTCAATTTCGTTTTTCTGTTCTTCTTTTGAAAGCGAAGACGGTTGAAACTCTGCAATCCATTTGTCTGTCGTTGCATCATCTGCAAAAGCATTTGTGCTTATGCTGATCATTAATGCAATGCTCAATAAACCACTTTTCATTTTATTCTCCAAATTAAACCCATTTAAAAACTGCGCCTGCATAAAATACACAAGCAATTAACCCTTCCCAGATTGGTGCGCCAAAAAATGCTAGCCAACCAAGACATATAAACGCGGACCCAAGCAAACTGATGAATAACCGATCACCGGGCGTTGTTTCAAACCTTAAGATACCGACCCGTGGGGTTTGTGGTGACTTGATGCCCCATATAATCATAATAACCAGTGTGACAGCAATTGAAATAAAGAAAATCGCCGTTGGTGTTGTCCACCCCATCCATGCCAGTAAATCCATTACACCCTCCCAAGGGCAAAGCCCTTTGCAATGTGATTTCGCACAAAGTATATAACCAGAGCACCAGGGATTATAGTCAGCACCCCTGCAGCGGCCAATACACCCCAATCAAGGCCCGACGCGGATGCGGTCCGTGTCATGGTCGCAGCGATTGATTTGGCATCCACAGATGTCAAAGTGCGGCTAAGAAGCAGTTCAACCCAAGAAAACATAAAACAGAAGAATGCTGCAACACCAATGCCTGATGCAATCAGAGGCATAAATATCTTTCTAAAGAATGTGAAGAAACCGTAACCATCAATATAGGCCGTTTCATCAATTTCTTTTGGAACGCCGCGCATAAAACCTTCTAATATCCACACAGCAAGCGGAACATTAAATAATGTGTGGGCGAGGGCAACGGCGATATGGGTATCAAATAATCCAACACTTGAATAAAGCTGAAAGAACGGCAAGGCAAACACGGCAGGCGGTGCCATTCTATTGGTGAGTAGCCAGAAGAATAAATGCTTATCGCCCATGAATGTATATCGGCTAAAAGCATAGGCCGCAGGCAACGCAACGCTTAATGATATGACCGTGTTCATAATCACATAGGTAATAGAATTAATATATCCGCCGTACCAACTTGGGTCCGTGAAAATCACCATGTAATTATCAAGTGTTAGTTGATTTGGCCATAATGAAAAAGTCGAAAGAATTTCTTGATTGGTTTTTAAGCTCATATTAATCAGCCAATAAATTGGCAGCATTAAGAATAGAATATAGAGGATCATGACCAGTGCAGATTTGTTAAATTTCATCACCCTGCCTCCTTATCCGAATGAACCATTATTGTATAAAACACCCATGATATCAGAAGAATTACCAAGAAATAGATAAGTGAAAATGCGGCCGCTGGCCCAAGATCAAATTGGCCGATGGCCATTTTAACAAGATCAATCGAAAGAAATGTTGTCGCATTCCCCGGACCGCCACCTGTTACCACAAAGGGTTCCGTGTAAATCATGAAACTATCCATAAAGCGCAGTAACACGGCGATTAATAGCACACCCTTCATTTTGGGTAGTTCGATATAGCGAAAAATGCTCCAACGGCTTGCTTGATCAATTTTTGCGGCTTGATAATATGCATCAGGAATTGATTTTAGCCCTGCATAACTTAGTAACACCACCAGTGACGTCCAATGCCATACATCCATAATGATAATGGTCGCCCACGCGGCAAAGCTATCTTGGGTGTAGTTATAATCAAAACCCATCTTATCAAGAGTATATCCAAGAAGCCCAATATCAATGCGGCCAAAAATTTGCCATATTGTTCCCACAACATTCCACGGAATAAGAAGCGGTAAGGCAACGAGCACCAAACAAAGCGAAGACCAAAGGCCATTTTTCTTTGGCATATGCAGCGCGACGAAAATGCCAAGCGGAATTTCGATGCTTAAAATTATTAAAGTGAATAAAGCCTGACGGCCAAGGGCATCATGAATACGTTCTGAATGTAGTATTTCTTCAAACCATTCCAGCCCTACCCAGAAAAACTCATTATTACCAAAAGTATCCTGAACCGAATAATTAACCACGGTCATTAAGGGAATGATTGCGGAAAACGCTACAAGAAGAAGTACCGGCAAGACCATAAACCATGCTTTTTGATTAGGGGTTTTCTTCATGGGGTTACCAGCCAATCATCGGCATATATATTAATGCGGTTTTTATCAAAATGGACGTATTGCATGTCTTCGCTTACTTCGGCACTTTCACTGGCTATAATATCGATGTCCAATGTATCGTGGGCGGCGCGGATGATTTGATAATGCCCAACATTTTCAATGCGTTTAATAGTAATAGGTAGATCACTTGGGTTGTTTGAAAGCTGTGCAAATTCTGGACGAATGCCGATTTCCATATTGCCTGAATGTTTTTCGTATCCCGCAGCCAGTGTTATTTCATGACCATTAATATGTGCTTTATCGCCGTTAATGCTTGCAGGCAATATATTCATCCCAGGCGAGCCGATAAAATATCCAACAAACGTGTGTGCTGGTTTTTCAAAAAGCTCTGTTGGTGTGCCAATCTGCACGACTTCGCCCTCTAACATAACGACAACTTTATCCGCAAAGGTGAGCGCTTCCGTTTGATCATGGGTCACATAAATCATGGTGTGGCCTAGTTTTTTATGCAGTGCTTTCAACTGGGTTCTAAGTTGCCATTTCATATGGGGATCGATAACCGTCAGTGGTTCATCAAATAAAATGGCATTAACATCTTCACGGACCAAACCACGACCAAGGCTTATTTTCTGTTTTATATCAGCAGTAAGTCCTTGGGCTTTTTTATCAAGAATGTCTTCAACTTCAATCATTGACGCAATATCATTTATGCGCGTTTTAATATAATTGGCGTCTAGGTTACGATTTTTTAACGGAAAAGCTAAATTTTGCCGCACGGTCATGGTGTCATAAACCACGGGGAACTGGAAGACTTGTGCAATATTTCGTGTCGCTGTGTCTTTGGTGGTCACATTTTGATCATTAAATAAAATTTCACCTGATGATGGGGTGAGTAGACCGGAAATAATATTTAATAGAGTGGTTTTACCGCAACCAGATGGGCCAAGTAACGCATAAGCCGCCCCATCTTCCCAAACATGGTTCATGGACTTAAGGGCATAATTATCATCATTGTTATAGCTATGAGCTAAGTTATGTAGAGTAATTTTCGCCATTATCGTTTTTCCCCCGCATATGATGCAGGAAGAACCAATTCGCCTTCCTGAGAAAATGTATAGATATGCGAAGGATCAAGATAAACGGATAAATCTTCCCCTAAATTCAAGTCATGGACGCCGTGAACCAATCCCACCCATGCTTGATCGTCATGCTGTAAATGTAAGAATGTTTCTGAACCGGTAATTTCTGTAACATTTAATTTGGCGGAAAACTTGATAGCGTTTTCATGATGCTTATGAAGTTCAAGGTGGTTGGGTCTAAAGCCCGCTAAATATTCTCCATCTGCGAGAGAATTTAACATGCTCGCCACAGTCCCATCACTAAAAGTAACTTCAGTACCTTTTTTATTGAGGTTTAGGAAATTCATTGGTGGATTTGAAAATATGCGTGCGGTCGTGGCGTCCTTCGGATGGTGATAAACGTCAGGGGTTTTATTAAACTGTGTAATGCGGCCTTGCGATAACGTCGCCGTATTGCCCCCAAGCAGCAAGGCTTCTTCAGGTTCAGTTGTTGCATAGACAAAAATAGCACCAGATTGTTCGAATATTTTGGGTATTTCGGCGCGAAGTTCTTCACGTAGTTTATAATCAAGATTTGCAAGAGGTTCATCCAGTAGAACAAGCCCCGCACCTTTAACAAGTGCGCGTGCAAGTGCGCATCTTTGCTGCTGACCACCAGATAATTCAAGAGGCTTGCGGTCTAGAAAATTGGAGAGTTTCATTAAATCTGCGGCTTCTTTAACAGCGTCGTCAATTTCACTCCGACTTTTATTCATTAGTCGTAAGGGCGATGCTATATTTTCATATACGCTTAAGGAAGGATAATTGATAAATTGCTGATAGACCATTGCAATGTCACGGTCTTGCACTCTTTTGCCAGTGACATCTTCGCCGTTCCATAAAATACGGCCCGATGTTGGCTTATCAAGTCCGGCCATCAGGCGCATTAGCGTAGTTTTGCCAGAAAGTGTCGCGCCAAGCAGCACATTCATTGTTGCTTTTTCTAATGTTAGGTTTGTTTGATAGATATGCGGCTGACCGTCACTGCTCAGCGTTATATCCTCAAGTATTAATGACAATCAATTTTCCTTTAAATCTTTGCAAGTGCTTGAGCAAAGTCATCAATGATGTCTTCTATGTCCTCAATCCCTACAGAGCACCTTATCAGTGTTTCGGGAATGCCTAATTTGCGCCTTTGGTCTTCGCTCAATTCTACATGACTTGTGGTACGCGGTGGGCCAACAATGGTTTCGACACCGCCAAGATGTGCCGCGCGATGGGCAAACCTTATTTCGGGAAGGAATTTGCGTACATCGTCAAAACCGCCTTTTAAGGAAAAGCCAAGCATGCCGCTATAGCCTTTCATTTGTGATTTAGCGACCTCATGTCCGGGGTCACTTTCTAGGCCCGGGTAAAAGACGTCATCAACATTTTTATGGTTCATTAAAAATTCCGCTAGTGCCATGGCATTTTCATTTTGTTTGTCGATGCGAAGTTTTAATGTTTTAAGGCCGCGGAGTAATAAATAAGCTGAATTGGCATCGAGTGTACCGCCATTAATCTCCCGAAACGCATAAACCTGTTTTACAAGGTCTTCGCGTCCACAAATCACACCGCCCATTGCATCCGAATGGCCGCCAATGAATTTCGTTGCACTATGGACAACAAGGTCCGCACCAAGTTCAAGAGGGTTCTGGTTTATTGGTGTGGCAAAAGTGTTATCAACCATCACCACTGCATTTTGTGCTTTTCCAGCGGCGATCAATCTCTTTAAATCAAGGATTTTCATAGTTGGATTTGTGGGTGTTTCCAAATAAAGGACATCGCAGCCTTTTTTAATTTCAGCGAAAATGGCCTCTATATCATGGGTTTCGCAAAGGCTTACTTCAATGCCAAACCGTGGCAGATGTTCTAAAAATACAATACTTGTGCCGCCATATGTATCTTTTACGGATACTACACGCTGACCTGGGGAAAGAAGAGTGAATAGTGTGTTGCTGATGGCGGCCATGCCCGTTGCAAAACTTGTGGCCGCTTCAGCGCCCTCTAGTACTCGCATTTTTTCTTCAAATACTTGAACGGTAGGATTGGTGTTGCGGCTATAAATATGGCCTTCACGCTTACCTGTTGCTACTTCGAACCATTCGTCTACATCATCATGACTATAAGATACACTATTAACGATAGGCACTTGCGCGCATCCTTCAAAAAAAGGTCGTGTTTCACCTGCCCATACGGCTTTTGTGCTTTGTTTGATTTTGCCCCAGTCTTGATTTGTCATTAAGTATGATCCTTATAATTAACTGTTCTCATTGTTTTAATGCTTTTCAGGGGAACATTAAAGTTATATCGTCCTCTTTATGCACAAAACTGAAATATCACAGGAAACACTGGATGCTGCCACCCGCAGAAGGGGCGGCAGACGTTATGCATTCAGCCATATTGACCCGACAAAAACGGCGCTGATAGTGATAGATATGCAAAAATACTTTATGGAACCCGGCATGGCGGCAGAAGTTCCTGTTGCACGCGACATTGTTGCTAATATAAATAAATTAGCGTCTTCTATACGTGAAACCGGTGGGCAAGTTGCGTGGGTGCTCTCTACCTTTGATGAAAACACCTTTAAGGATTGGTCAGTTATGAAGGATTTGTTTTCTGCCGAGCGGTGCGATGCTATGGTTGAAAACTTATCCATTGGTGGTCCAGGGCATTTATTATGGCCCGAATTTGAGGTGGAAAATCAAGATTGGCATATACATAAAAACCGCTTTAGTGCCTTTATCAACGGCTCTAGTGACTTGGAAAAACGTTTAAAAGAAGCCGAGATAGATACAGTCATCATTACAGGCACACTTACGGATGTGTGCTGTGAAAGTTCTGCGCGAGATGCGATGATGTGTAATTTTAAAACCATCATGATTACGGATGCTAATGCCGCCGCCTGTGACGATGATCATAATAACGCGCTCAACGCAGTAGCGCGATTATTCGCAGATGTACTTTCAAGCGATGAAATGATATCGAGGCTACATGAAAAGTAATAGTCCCATTCGAATAGCTTATAACCCTGACTTCGCGCCTTTTAGTCATGTAGTAAAAGGCACGCCTTCAGGAATTATACTTGAACGCATAATGGATGTTTTTCAGGCAGCGGATATTGATTATGAATTTTTGCCTACAAAACTAGTAAATTTAACCGCTGATTTGATGGCAGGAAAAATAGATGCACTCGCCGCTCTCGCGATCACGCCAGCACGCCTTAAAACCTTATCTTTTACCAAACCTATGATCATTAGTGGAGGTGCTTGGTTTACACTTGCGAATAATGATCCATTAATTGATGGGGGTATTCCGAAATCAGTTATTACGCCAAAAGTTGGTCCTCTGGTTGGACAGATTAAAAATTTATTTCCTGAAATAGATTTAAAAACCAGTTCGGATTATGATGCTGCTCTTAAGGCGGTGGTAGATGGTGAAGTACAAGCCGCCGCGCTCAATTGGCATGTGGGTAGGATGCTAATAACAGATAAATATGCATCGATTTTTCATCATCCTAAAGCGCCTTTTAATACTATTCCACTTGCAATTGCTACCAAAGCAGGCGACCCTCTTAAAATTATTGAACGATTAAATATCCATATCCCTGATGATTGGGGTTATGATCCGCTATAAATAAATGAAATTTAAAAAAGGGTGACATATGGCAGAAGAGCAAAAAAAACCGACTAGGCTAGTGGGGATTTCTATTATCGCGGGGGCAACTGTTGGTGCGGGGATGTTTGCATTACCTGTGGCGTCATCTGGCATGTGGTTTACGTGGTCTTTGGTTTTGTTGGTTTTTAGTTGGTTTTGTTTATTCAATTCAGGATTGATGTTGCTTGAAACAAATTTGAATTATCCACGTGGTGCAAGTTTTGATACTTTTGTTAAAGATACACTTGGGGCAGGATGGAACCATTTTAATGGTCTAACACTCGCCTTTGTTCTATATATATTAACCTACGCTTATATTAGTGGTGGTGGTTCAATCGTTAGCCACACATTGGATGTTTCTATTGGACTGAGTGTGCCACCGATTATGGCAGGATTAATTTTTGCTATTGGTCTGGCTTTGATTGTTTGGGTGAGCACGGGCTTCGTTGGAAGGATTAATGCTATTCTTGTCGGGGGAATGCTTATTACATTTATTTTGTCGGTTGGTGATTTAACCACGCGGGTAAAGCTTCCGATACTATTTGATAATGATGTGGGTTATGCGCCTTTCTTGTTGGCGGCAATTCCTTATTATCTGGCATCTTTTGGTTTCCACGCGACAATTCCTAGTTTGATGAAATATTACGGTAAAGATCATCAGCGTATTCGCGATTGTATCCTTTACGGATCGTTTGTTTCACTGGTAATTTATGCGCTTTGGTTGATGGCGACCATGGGAAATATCACTCGCCCTGATTTTAGACCAATTGTTGATGGCGGTGGAAATATTGGCGATGTGGTCGGTGCTTTAAGTAACGTTGCGAACAGTGATCAACTTTCTGGCCTCTTAAATGCCTTTGCGAACTTCGCGGTAATTTCTTCTTTCCTAGGTGTGTCATTAGCACTTTTTGATTATCTGGCAGATAAATTTAAGTTTGATGATAGCCCTATGGGACGACTTAAAACAGCATTGATTACTTTTATTCCGCCAACAATAGGCGGCGTTTTCTTCCCTGATGGGTTTCATTATGCCATTGGGCTAGTTGGCCTTTGTGGCATGGTCATGGCGACGATCATTCCTGCACTTTGCGTACGTGCCAGCCGTAAGAAATTTAACAATGATGCATTTAGGGTATGGGGTGGTGACCGGCTCGTAAACTTTATTTTATGTTACGCGGCTGTTCTGGTTATTTGTTATTTCTTAGCGGCAGCGAAAATTCTACCAGTTTATTAGCGTGAACTATCTTCCACAATATCAAATGATATTGTTGCTGAGGTCTGGGGTAGATTTCTTCTGACAATTGCTTTCATTTTAATTATTGCCTGTTCCAGGGCATTTTTTGATTTGAACTCTATACTCCCGCGGGCAATATAATTTTGGGCTATTGGTGCAGAATTATAAATCTTTATTTCCCGATGCATTTCGGCTTCAAATGCACTTAATATGCGTGCTGCTTCAAAAGCGGCACTTGTGCCTATCTCAATGGGAAAATTGCGATTTGGAAAATTGTTTTTGCCTTTAACAACCAGTTGCCAATTTGCAATGACAGGTTTTAACTCAAGAGTTTGACCGCTTGCAGAAACAGTTGTGAATATTAATAATAATATCAGGTAATATATCAAACCGCTTTTAAACATATCTTTCCTATTTCATATAAAACATGCTTTTAAGGGGCTCTGATACAGGCTGATTACTGGGTTTGGTTTCCATGATATCGGACATATGATCCCACCATTTTTGCATTATTGGATGATTTGGTAAATCTTCAATTGTGTTATCGCTTGTCGCGGTATAAGTTCCAAATAAAATGTTGGTTTCATCGTCAAGAAAAATAGAATAATAAGATATCCCTGCCTTGCGGAGTAGATCTGATAAATCCGGCCAAATTTGATCATGACGGGTTTTATATTCGGCTGTTTTCCCAGGCAACAGTTTCATTTTGAAAGCAACTATTTCTTTATCCATAAGCGTTCCTTAATTTATGGCTATTTTGATCACTTCAATATCATTTTCTTTCAGCATAGCAAGTGCTTGATCTGAAATTTTATCATCCGTAACCACTTTATCAATACGGTCAAGTCCACACACGGACAAACTACCTCTCGTATCAAATTTACTGCTGTCTGCCAGGACAATTACTTGTTCGGCGCGGTCAATAAGGTCCTGTTCATAATGAACCAACAGCGGGTCGGTTTGTAATACACCTTGTCGTGTAATGGCTTGTGCACCGATAAATATTTTTGTTGCCGCGAATTTTTTTATAATACTGTCGCCGTAAGGGTTAAGGACAATTTTCTGTTCTTGGAAAACCTCTCCACCTGTGATCATAATGCGTATATCAGGCTTGCCAAAAAGGGCATTCAATATAGAAATTGAGGTTGTTAGAACAGTGAGCTTTTGCGAATTTACTGCACGAGCAAGTTCTACTGTTGTCGTGCCCCCACTTAATATAATCGCTTCGCCTTGGTCTATTAATGTGGCCGCATGTTCACCGATTGCTCTCTTGGCCTTTACATTAGTGATTGAGCTTTCACTATGGTCTGCTTGGCCAAGTAAACTATGAGTTGCTGAATGTTCATCTTGACTGTTTTTGAGGGCGATGGCACCGCCGCGGACCCTATTAAGCTCGCCAATTTCATCAAGTCTATTAAGATCACGGCGGATGGTTGCTTGTGATACATTTAACGCATCGGATAACTTTTCGATAGACGTTACGGTATTTGAATTGATCAGTTTTAAAATACGGTTCCAACGGTCATGGATGAATAACTTATCTTCATCATCATTACCTTCATTTACTGAAATCCGTGTCATTTAATTACCCTTATACAATTCCGGAACCTGAGGATTGAACAGCAGGGCGTTCGCCGGCAATATTTTTTCTGTATTCTGCCGCTCTATAACAGGCAACGGGATCAATGGCACCACCGGAATTAAGTCTTGCCATTTGTAATATGGGGGTTACATCTGTTTCGAAAGCATCTTTTAATGTCTGGCTTGCCATCAAAGCGTCACACCCATTTTGATAATCTGCAAGGCTTGGGCGATCAACCATAAGGGCTTGCGTATAAGAACGTTGCACGGACATTGCTGATGTCATTAAACTTTCGATCGGGTCAGTAACATTATGGGATTGGTCAAGCATGTAATCAGGTGCAAAACCTTCTGCTCCGCGCATTTCGGCATCAACAAGTTCATTAAATATCAAAAATTGTTGGTATGGATGAATGGAACCTGAATCTAGGTCATCATCACCATATTTACTGTCATTAAAATGAAAACCAGCCAGTTTTTTAAATTGAATTAAGCGGGCAACGATCATTTCAATGTTTACATTCGGTGCATGATGGCCAAGATCAACAAGTGAATAAGCCTTGTCCCCAAGTTCCATCGCACAAAGAACGTTCGTTCCCCAGTCTTGAATTACAGTAGAATAAAAAGCAGGTTCAAACATTTTATGTTCAATGAAAACCTTCCAATCATCCGGTAGTTCTGCATAAATTTCGCGCATAGAACCAAGGTAACGTTCCAGTGCCCCGGTGAAATTTTGTTGTCCAGGAAAATTACTGCCGTCACCAATCCAAACCGTAATTACTTTCGATCCAAGGGTTTTACCCCAGTTAATGCAATCAATGTTGTGCTGAATGGCAATGTCCCTAGTTTGCTTATCTGTATGAGTTAAACTGCCATATTTAAATGATTTTGCTTGCCCCGGCTGATCTTGAAATGTGTTTGAATTTACGGACGCAAAGCTTAAGTTTAAATTATCTGCGTAATCTTTCACTTCTGTCATGTCTTCAACAACATCCCACGGAAAATGCGGCGAAACTTCTGGTGTGACTTTGACCATTGATTGAATGATTGAGCAATCATCAAGTTTTTCAAATATATTACGTGGTTCAGAAAGTCCGGGGAAGCGTGCAAACCTTGTCCCGCCCGTGCCGACGCCCCAGCTTGGGACGGCTACGGAAAAAACTTTGGCTTTTTCCATAATGTCATCAATGATGATGCCGCTTCGAAGAAGTTTCTCTCCTAGATTTTCATAATCTCTATTCAAGTTATCTATTTGAGCAACATTTGCTTCGTTGATGAATTCATCAGAAATAGGTTGTGACATATTGCAACTCCGTAAGGGCGTTATTTAATTATATTATCGTGTGAATGATGGTGCATGTCCAGCATCAACATTAATGATATTTCCTGTAGATTTATTTGATAAATCGGAAGCTAAGAAATAAATTGCTTCTGCAATATCTTCCGGGAATACATTACGTTTAAGCAGGCTGCGTTTACGGTAATGTTCTTCAAGCTCATCTTCACCCATATTATAGGCATCTGCACGTTCTTTACGCCAATTACCAGTCCAGATTTTTGAACCACGAAGCACAGCATCCGGGTTAACGACATTACATCGGATACCTAACGGTGCACCTTCAAGAGCTACAGCCCGAGATAGATGAATCTCAGCACCTTTGGCTGTGCAATATGCTGATGCGTTTGGGGAGGCCACAAGCCCGTTTTTACTGGCAACAAAAACAATTGACCCGCCAATATTTTGCGATTTCATGATTTTAAATCCTTCACGGGATACAAGGAAATAACCTGTGGATAATATATCCATATTCTTATTCCATAGGTTAAGTGATGTATCTTCGAGTGGTGCAGACGTGGCGATACCCGCATTAGAAACAAGTATATCAATGCCGCCAAATTCTTTTGCAGTTTCCGACATGGCAGAAATAACACTACTTTCATCAGTTACATTGCAAATTGTTGTGCGAACTACATCGGCTGAATATTTTTCGCTAAGTTCGCCGTATATAT